>NZ_JBQWSN020000004.1:0-214864 GCF_052598215.2 Thauera sp. ZXT1-4
AACCGCTGCAGCGCTGAAGAGGTGCGCATTATAGACCCAGCAGAAACAACGTCAACACAAATCCGCAATCTAAAAACTTATGAGCGAATAAGAGAGCCAGCCAACCGAGGGCGGCACATCAAGGCCACGCTCTTAAGCTCCGCTCGCACGGCAGTGTCAGTACATCCCAGGAGCGGCGGCGTAGTTCTCGAAGCGCGTATTCTCGCCGATGAAAGTCAGACGTACCGTCCCGGTCGGACCGTTACGGTGCTTGCCGATGATCAGCTCGGCCGTCCCTTTGTCCGGCGAATCGGGGTTATATACCTCATCGCGATAGATGAACATGATGATGTCGGCATCCTGTTCAATAGCTCCGGATTCGCGCAGATCGGACATCACCGGGCGTTTGTTGGGCCGTTGCTCGAGACTTCTGTTGAGCTGCGAGAGCGCCATGATCGGCACGTTGAGCTCTTTTGCGAGCGACTTCACCGAGCGCGAGATTTCGGAAAGCTCTGATGCGCGGTTGTCACCCTCGCGCGTACCACTCATCAGCTGCAGGTAGTCGATCACGATCAGGCCAAGCTTTCCGCACTGGCGCGCAAGGCGGCGAGCTCGGGCACGCAGGTCGATCGGGTTCAGGCCGGGCGTCTCGTCGATGTAAAGAGGGGCATCGTAGAGCTTTCCCATGGCCATCGTCAGGCGCTGCCAGTCGTCGTCGGTGAGCCGGCCGCTGCGGATCTTCTGCATGTCGATGCGACCGACGGAGGAGATAAAGCGCGTCGCAAGCTGCGTGCCGGGCATTTCCATCGAGAAGATCGCCACCGGCAAGCGTTGCTCGATTGCGATGTGCTCGGCTAGGTTGAGCGCAAAGGTGGTCTTGCCCATTGCGGGCCGGCCGGCAACGATGATCATGTCCGAGGGCTGCAAACCGGAGGTCTTGTCATCCAGATCAACCAAACCGGTCGGCACGCCGGTGACCTCCGAGGGATTGTCCCGATCGTAGAGTTCCTGCACGCGATCGACCACCTGCTTCAGGATAGGCTGGATCGACACAAAACCGCTCGCGTGGCGGGCCCCCGCCTCGGCAATCTCGAACACCTTGGCCTCTGCTTCGTCCAGCAGCGCCTTGGCGTCCTTTCCCGAGGGGCTCAAAGCACTCGCGGCAATCTCGTCCCCGACCGCAACGAGTTTGCGCAGGATCGCGCGCTCGCGGACGATCTCGGCATAGCGGCGAATGTTGGCTGCAGACGGCGTGTTGTTTGCAATCTCGGCCAGATATGCGAGACCGCCAGCCTGCTCCGCCTCGCCATTCTTTTCCAGCGACTCGAACACCGTGACCACATCGGCCGGCCGCCCCTGGTCGATCAGCCGGGTGATGTGGCGATAGATGCGGCGATGGTCGTCGCGATAGAAGTCAGCCTCATTGACCAGATCGGCGATGCGCTCCCACGCCTGATTGTCGAGCAGCACACCACCGATCAGCGACTGTTCGGCCTCAAGCGAATGCGGTGGCAGCTTGATCTGCGCAAGCTGCGGATCGCTCGGAAAATCGGAAAAACGGGAGGGAGCAGAACTCATCTGAAACACCATCTGGGCCGGATCGCCACATTGTAGCGACCGACCGCGCCGCGAACGGCGACCCTGAAAACAAAAAGGGCTGCACATTGCAGCCCTTTCTACATGCTCTCGCGGACGAGATTACTGCTCTGCCACCACCGCGACGGTGATGTTGGCCAGCACGTCGGCGTGCAGCGACACTTCCAACTGGGTCTCGCCAACCTGCTTGAGCGGCCCTTCCGGCATGCGGATGGCGGCACGATCGATGTCGAAACCCTTGGCAGCCAGCGCCTCGGCGACGTCAGCATTGCCGACCGAGCCGAACAGACGGCCGTCCATGCCGGCCTTGCGGGCGACTTCCACACTGACGCCTTCCAGCTTGCCGGCCAATTCCTGGGCAGCCGCGAGCTTTTCGGCCTGCACGCGCTCAAGTTCGGCACGACGCGCCTCGAACTCGGCCAGGTTGGCCTCGTTCGCGCGCTTTGCCTTGCCCTGCGGGATCAGGTAGTTGCGGGCGTAGCCGTCCTTGACCTTGACGACGTCACCTAGAGCACCGAGGTTCACGACCTTCTCGAGAAGAATGATCTGCATGTTTCCGTTCTCCTCTTACTGGTGCAGGTCGGTGTAGGGCATCAGAGCCAGGAAGCGGGCGCGCTTGACGGCAACCGACAGCTGACGCTGGTAACCCGCCTTGGTACCGGTGATGCGTGCCGGCATGATCTTGGCGTTCTCGGTGATGAAGTCCTTGAGGATATCGACGTCCTTGTAGTCGACTTCTTCGATCTTCTCCGCGGTAAAGCGGCAGAACTTGCGACGCTTGAACAGACCACGACCGCCGCGGTCGTCCTTCTTCTTGAACTTGGATTTGGGCTTGAAGGCCATTTTCAGTTTCCTTCGAGAAATTCGATTGTTGTCAGGTGCAGAACCGGGGTTCGGCTGCGCAGGCTCTTTGCGGCGAGGAATCCGGTGATACGCATTGCGCCTCCCGGAGTTGCCGCAGCCAGCACCGCCGCCAGATCGCCCAGCGCCACTGCCTGAAGCTCTACCGAAACTTCACGGGTCAGACCCGCTTCAACTTGTTTCGATTCGTGCGCCAACATACAACTGGCGACCGGCACTCCGGCAGGGGTTCGACGCAGCGGCAGCACTTCGGCCACGCGCGCATCGAGGCGCAGCTCGTTTAGACCCGGTTCAGGCAACTCAGGCGGCAGCGGCTTCGCTGTCGGCCGGCTTGGCGTCGTCGGAGCCGATATTCATCGAGCGCGACTTCTCTTCCTTCATCATCGGCGAAGGCGTGGTGACAGCCTTCTTCATCTTGATGGTGAGGTGACGCAGCACAGCGTCGTTGAACTTGAAGGCGTGCTCGAGCTCGGCCAGCGTCTCGCCGTCGCACTCGATGTTCATCAGCACGTAGTGGGCCTTGTGCACCTTCTGGATCGGGTATGCCATCTGGCGGCGCCCCCAGTCTTCCAGGCGGTGAACCTGACCGTTGCGGCTGGTCACGATGGACTTGTAGCGATCGACCATCGCCGGAACCTGTTCGGACTGGTCCGGGTGGACGATGAATACGATTTCGTAGTGTCGCATGCAGACTCCTTGCGGTTATTGATGCAGCCCCCCGGCATGCGAATCCGGTGGGGCAAGGGAAAGCCCGGCAGTCTAACAAGTTCTTCTTGAAAATCAAAGCGCCGTCGAGTTCAGCCACGGGGGCGCCCCGACCGGCCCGGCGCCGTCCAAGGCACAAGCCTGCTTACACTCTGCTCACGCCGCTGACGCGCCGGCCGGCCTAGCATCTTTGTCGACGGGGCGCCGCCCTGCCACAAGTCAGAACACGAACGAGGCAGAACATGAAGACCACACTCGGCAGCACGCTGCTTGCCTTACTGATCAGCGCCGGCCTGCTCGGCGCGGCCACCGCAGCCGAAGCACGCGATGACCGTCGCGGCGAGCGCCACGTGCGGCATCACACGCATCACCCCATGCACGGCGACAGGCATTACGACAAACGACCGCCACGCCATGCCGCGCGCGCCAGGGACGATCGCCACGGGTATCGCGAGCGGGTGGTGATACATCACGTGCCGCCGCGCGCGCCACGACACACGGTGATTCACCACCACTATTACCAGCCTGCCTACCGCAGTTACGGCTACAGCAACTCGCCCGCACTGGTGATCGGCGTGGACATCCCGCCCCTGGTAATCCCCCTGCGCTGACGGCTGCAGCCCAGAAGGCCCACAGCCCACCCCGGCGAGACTGCTCTGCCCAAACACCACCGGGGTGAGCGCATCGCCTGCGGGCACGGGCAAGAGGCCTTCAGCGTGGCCGGCTGTCCCAGATCTTCTGCAGGCGCTTGACCGACACCGGCATCGGCGTCCTCAGTTCCTGCGCGTACAGTCCCACGCGCAGTTCCTCCAGCAACCAGCGGAATTCCTCCAGCGCGGGATCCTCGACGCCGGCCCGCCGGCGCGCGAGGCGCTCGCGCTCCCAGATCTGGGCGAGTTGCTTCCATTCGGCCATGAGTTGCGCATCGCGCGTCGGATTGTTGCGGAGTTTGTCGAGCCGCACCGAGGCACCCTTGAGGTAGCGCGGGAAGTGCGCCAGCTTGTCCCACGCGAAGGCGACGAGGAAATCCTTCGGCAGCAGCGCACCGAGCTGCCCCTGGAGGTCGGCCACCACCTCAGGGAAGGTCTTCAAGCCGGACAGCCGCTTCTGCAGTGCCGCATGCTCGATCAGCAGTTGGCCAGCC
Source organism: Thauera sp. ZXT1-4 (assembly GCF_052598215.2). Classification (NCBI taxonomy): domain Bacteria; kingdom Pseudomonadati; phylum Pseudomonadota; class Betaproteobacteria; order Rhodocyclales; family Zoogloeaceae; genus Thauera; species Thauera sp. ZXT1-4. The sequence goes on from NZ_JBQWSN020000004.1 coordinate 4,286, forward strand.
AGGCGCATGAACTCCTGCGCGACCAGGCTCACCCGCGACTTGGCCTCGGCGCAGCGCTTCGCGAACGCATCGGCGCCGGTCGGCAATGGCTCGAGCAGGCAGCAGCGGTTCAGCGTCGCCTCGACCAGACACGCCTTCAGCTCGGCCTCGGTGCCGAAGCTCATGTACTGCAGCGCGAGCTCGCGCAGGCCGGGCAGGCGCTCGACCGCGCGCACCTGGTCCTTGAGGTTGAGCGCGAACAGGCGCGCGAGGCCGCGGCGGTGCACCCGCGTCGCCTCCTCGGGCGTGTCGTAAGGGCGTAGCGAAACGCTGTCGCCATCGTCGTGCAGCGCCGGGAAGCCGATCACCTCGCGGCCGGCGACGCGCACCTCGAGCAGCTCGGGCAGGGCGCCGAAGGTCCAGGCGGTGAAGCCGGACAGCGCCTGCGCCGGCATCTCGGCCGCTGCGGCGCCGCGCCCCGGGGCGTCGCCCGCCGCCTTGCCACTCCCCTTGCGCCCGGGCTGAGCAGCACCCGCGCCACGCCCCGTCCCGCTCGCGACCTCGGCACGGCCCACCCCCCCGACACCCGCCGCCGACAGCGCGCCCGCAAGCGCGCCGCCGATCTTCGCAGCCGAGAAGCGCGCCGCCACCTGCTCGCGGAAGCGTGCGCGCAACTCCATCAGGTTGCGCGACTGACCCATCACTCGGCCGTGCTCGTCGACCACGCGGAAGTTCATGAAGCAATGCGGCTTGAGGTTCTCCGCACGGAAGCTCTCCAGCGGCAGCTTCAACTGCACGCGCTCCTCGACGAAGCGCTGCAGCATCTTCAGCAGCGGCTCGTCCGTGTCGAACTCACCGCCCTCGAACGCCGCCATGAACGCCGCCGCGCTCTCGGCCACAGGCTGCAGACGGTGGCGGTGCTTCTGTGGCACGGTCTTCATCAGCGCCGCGACCTTCTCCTCCAGCAGCCCCGGCACCAGCCACTCGCAACGATTGGCGGGGATCTGGTTGAGCATGGCCAGCGGCACCGCGAGCGTCACGCCATCGTCGGCCTCGCCGGGCTGGTGCAGGTAGGTGAGCTTCAGCTTCTGCCCCAGCACCTCCAGCGCGGGCGGGAAGCGGTCGGTGGTGACACCCTCGGCCTCGTGGCGCATCAACTGCTCGCGCGACAGGTGCAGCAGCTTCGGCTCGGTCTTCTCCGCCGGCTTGCGCCAGACCTCCAGGCCGGCGACGTCACACACGTCCGCGGGGAGCTTGCTGTCGTAGAAGGCCTCGATCAGCACCTCGTCCACCAGCACGTCAGGGCGGCGCGATTTGTGCTCGAGGCGCTCGATCTCCGCCACCAGGCGCTGGTTGTGGGCGAGGAAGGCCATCGCGCGTGCCGGCCCCTCGGCGATCTCGCCCTGCACCAGGCCCTCGCGGATGAAGAGCTCGCGGCACAGCGCGGGGTCAATGTCGCGGTAGGCCACGCCGCGGCGCGGGTAGATCACCAGCCCATACAGCGTCCCGCGCTCCCAGGCGCGCACCGCACCGGAAGACTTCGACCAGTGCGGCTCGAACACCTGACGCTTGATCAGGTGGCCGCCGACCTCCTCCACCCACTCCGGCTCGATGCGCGCAATGCAGCGCCCAAACAGGCGCGAGGTCTCGACCTGCTCCGCGGCCATGATCCACTTGCCGGCCTTCTTCGCCAGCGACGAGCCAGGATGCGGCCAGAACTTGATGCCACGCGCGCCGAGGTAAGAACCGGCCTGCGGGCCCTTGCTTGCGTGCTCTCCATCGTCCGCCTTGCAGCCGATGTTGCCGAGCAGGCCAGCGAGCAGCGCCTTGTGGATCGCCTCGTAGTTCGCCGGCTGCGCGTTCTCCTTCCAGCCGTGCTCGGCGCACAGCGTATGCAGCTGGCTGAACACGTCGCGCCACTCGCGCATGCGCATGTAGTTGAGGAAGTGTTTCTTGCACCAGGCTTTCTGCTTGCTGGACGACTCATGGCGTTGCACCTCGTCCCAGGCCTTCCACAGGTGCCAGTACCACAGGAACTCGGACTTCTGGTCCTGCTCGCCGCCGCGGAACTTCGCGTGCGCTTGGTCGGCCGCGCCCGGGCTGTCCTGCGGCCGCTCGCGCGGGTCCTGCACCGACAGCGCGGCGGCGATCACCAGCAGTTCGGCGAGCGCGCCGCGGTCGCGCGCGGCGAGGATCATGCGGCCGATGCGCGGGTCGAGCGGCAGCTTCGCCAGTTCAATGCCGGTCGGCGTCAGCCTGCGCTCGTCGTCGTCAGTGACGGCGCCGAGCTCGGCGAGCAGCGCGTAGCCATCGCCGATCAGGCGCGAACCGGGCGCGTCGATGAAGGGGAAGTCCTCCACCGCGCCCAGCTTCAGGGCCTTCATGCGCAGGATCACGCCGGCGAGCGACGAGCGCAGGATCTCGGGGTCGGTGTGCGGCTGACGACGGTTGAAGTCGTCCTCGTCGTAGAGGCGGATGCAGATGCCGTCCATGACCCGACCGCAACGCCCGGCGCGCTGTTGCGCGGCCGACTGGGCGATCTTCTCGACCTGCAGCTGCTCGACCTTGTTGCGCGGCGAGTAGCGCTTGATGCGCGCCAGCCCCGTGTCGACCACGTAGCGGATGCCGGGCACGGTCAGCGAGGTCTCGGCGACGTTGGTCGAAAGCACCACCCGGCGCCCGTTGGAGGCCGAGAACACGCGTGCCTGCTCCTGCGCCGACTGGCGCGCGAACAGCGGCAGGATCTCGGTGCCGGGGAGGTGATGGGCCTTCCTCAGCGCCTCGGCGGCCTCGCGGATCTCGCGCTCGCCGGGCAGGAAGACCAGCACGTCGCCCGGGCCGCAGCGCTGCGCCTCGTCAACCGCTTCGACCAGCGCGTCCATGAGATCGCGGCTCCTGTCCCTGCCACCCGCCCTGGATTTGTCGCCCTCCTTCCCGCCTTTCGCGGCCGCGCGCGCCGCGGCCGCCGGGTCGATGTCCTCGCTCTCCACCGGCCGGTAGCGCATCTCGATCGGATACAGGCGGCCGGAGACCTCGATCACCGGCGCCGGCTTGCCCGCGGCGTCGGCGAAATGCTTCGCGAAGCGATCGGCATCGAGCGTCGCCGAGGTCACCACCACCTTCAGGTCTGGCCGGCGCGGCAGCAGGGTCTTGAGGTAGCCGAGCAGGAAGTCGATGTTGAGGCTGCGCTCGTGCGCCTCGTCGATGATCAGGGTGTCGTAGGCGGCGAGCAGCGGGTCGGTCTGGGTCTCGGCGAGCAGGATGCCGTCGGTCATCAGCTTGACGTGGCTACGCTCGCTGGTCTTGTCGGTGAAGCGAATCTTGTAGCCGACGACCTCGCCGAGCGCGCTCTTCAACTCCTGCGCGATGCGGCTCGCGGTGGCGCGCGCGGCCAGCCGGCGCGGCTGGGTGTGGCCGATGAGGCCGGCGACGCCGCGCCCGAGCGTCATCGCGATCTTGGGCAGCTGGGTGGTCTTGCCCGAGCCGGTCTCGCCGCAGACGATGATGACCTGGTGGGCGGCGAGCGCGGCGGCGATCTCGTCGCGCCGCGCCGATACCGGCAGCTCGGGCGGGAAGTCCGGGACGGGCAGCGCCGCGCGACGAGCGAGCAGCGCGGCGCGCGAGCGGGCAAGGAGCGCATCGAAGTCTGCCTGCAGGCGAGCCCCTCGCGCGTCCATCCGACTCCGCCCATGCATCACCTCGTCCCTGGCCGACCGGCTCTCCGGCGTAGCTTCTGCACCGCTGCGCGTTGGGGACGCGGGTTGCGCGACACGTGCCAGATCGCGCGCCATGCGGCGCAGGCGCGGGCGATCGACGCTCAGGCAGTCGTCAAAAATCGGCAATTCGGTCGGACGGCGCGCGCCCTTGTGTTCAGCCCTCATGGATCCACTTCGGGTTCTTCAGGCCGCGCATTATCTCCTGCATCTTCGCCATGTTGGCGTTGCAGTGCGACAATGGCGCCCATTGCCGAACGCCCCGCCCGCAGAGTCCGACCATGCCCGCCCACGCCATCGCTGCCGTCGTCTATAAGCCCACCGACAACATCGAGACCCTGCTGGCCCACGCAGCGCGTGCCCTCGCCAAGCGTGGCGTCCGCCTCGGCGGCGTGCTCCAGCACGACATCGCCACCGTGATCGAGGACCCCTGCGCGATGCAGCTCGAGAACCTCGAGACCGGCGAGAGCATCCCGCTGTCGCAGGAACTCGGCCGCGGCTCGATCTCCTGTCGGGTCGACCCGGACGCGCTCGCACGCGGCTCGATGGCAGTGCGCGGCGCGCTCGCGCGTGGCGTCGATCTGGTGATCATCAACAAGTTCGGCGCCCAGGAGGTGGCCGGCGCCGGCCTGCGCGACGAGATGGCCGAGGCCGTGCTCGCCGGCGTACCCCTGCTCACCGCGGTGGGGGAACGCTTCCTCGCCGAGTGGAAGGACTTCACCGGCGGCGAGGGCATGCTGCTCGACCCCACGCTCGACGCCATCCTGGCCTGGTGGTCAGCGCCACACGCGGGCTGAGCCATGCACTGCCGCCCCGACTGCGCCGCCTGCTGCATCGCCCCCTCGATCTCCTCGCCGATCCCGGGCATGCCGCTGGGCAAGCCGGCCGGCGTACGCTGCATCCAGCTCGACCACCTGGAGCGCTGCAGGATTTTCGACGACCCGCGCCGGCCGGCAGTGTGCGCAAGCCTGCAGCCGTCGGCGGAGATGTGCGGCAACGAACGGAAACACGCGCTGCGCTACCTCACCCGGCTCGAAGCGCTGACCGCGTCCTGACCGTACCCTGAGCGTGACCTGCGCACCCACCCGGCATCGTCCCCGTGGCGCAACATGCCGGGGGCTATAATCCCGCCTCCCTCCGCTTCCCGCTCCCGCGCCGCATGGACCTCTCCCTCCTCCTCGTCGCACTCGTCCTCGGCATCGTCGAAGGCCTGACCGAATTCCTGCCGGTCTCCTCGACCGGCCACCTGATCATCTTGGGCGATCTGCTCGGCTACAACGACGACACCAGCAAGGTGTTCAAGATCGTCATCCAGCTCGCTGCCATCCTGGCGGTGTGCTGGGACTACCGCGAGCGCCTGATCAAGGTCGCCACCGGACTGCCCACCGAGCGCAGTGCGCAGCGCTTCGTGTGGATGCTGTTCATCGGATTCCTGCCTGCGGCCGTGCTCGGGCTGATGTTCCACTCCACGATCAAGGGTCTGCTGTTCAACCCGATCACGGTGGCGACCGCGCTGGTGGTCGGCGGCCTGATCATCCTCTACGTCGAAAAGCGTGCTTATCACCCGCGCATCAACGAGGTCGACGAGATGCGCTGGACCGACGCGCTCAAGGTCGGCTTCGCGCAGGCGCTGGCGATGATTCCAGGCACCTCGCGCTCGGGCGCCACCATCATGGGCGGACTGATCTTCGGCCTGTCGCGCAAGACGGCGGCGGAGTTCTCCTTCTTCCTGGCGATCCCGACCATGTTCGCCGCAACCGCCTACGACCTGTACAAGAATTGGGCACTGCTGCGGATTGAAGACCTGCCGGTGTTCGCGGTCGGCTTCGTCGCCTCCTTCGTCGCCGCAATGTGGGCGGTGAAGAGCTTCATCCAGTTCATCTCCAACCACACCTTCATCGTCTTCGCCTGGTACCGTATCGCCTTCGGTCTCTTCGTGCTCGCGACCTGGTACTTCGGCTGGGTCGAATGGTCCGAGCCTTGATCGAGGCACGCACGATGATCATCTACCTGCACGGCTTCCGCTCCGCGCCCGCGTCAATCAAGGCGCAGGCGCTCAAGGCCCGCATGGCGGCACGTGGCCTCGCCGACCACTTCTGGTGCGAGCAACTGCCAGTGTCGCCGCGCGCCGCGATCGCGCTCGCCGAAAGCGCGATCGCACGCGCGCGTGCCGCCGGGATCGAGCCTGCCGTTGTCGGCAGCTCCCTCGGCGGCTACTACGCCACCTGGCTCGCACAGCAACACGCGCTGCGCGCGGTGCTGGTAAACCCCGCAGTCGTCGCGCCGCTGTCGCTCGACGCCTTCGTCGGCACGCAGACCAACCTGTATACCGGCGAATCCTTCGCGTTCACCCGCACGCACATCGACGAACTGCGCGCCTTCGAAGTCCCCGCAATCACCCACCCCGAGCGCTACTGGCTGCTGGTCGAGACCGGCGACGAAGTGCTCGACTACCGTCACGCAGTGCAGAAATACGCCGATGTGCGGCAAACCGTGCTCGAGGGGGGCGATCACGGCTTCTCGCGCTGGGGCGATTTCCTCGACGACGTAATCGACTTCACCTGCCCCTGACGCGACAATATCCACGATGAACGCGCACGATCCTTCCCGCAGCACGCCGGCCGCAGGCGCGACCGCCACTTCCGGCTTCGATCCGCGCCGCTTCAAGGCCATGGAGCGTGCCGGATTCAACCGCATTGCCGCGCGCTACGCGGAAGGCGCCCATCTGCGCGCCGGCCTCGCTGCCGCGCTGCTGGATGCCGCGGCCCTCGCGCCAGGGCTGCGCGTGCTCGACCTGGCCAGCGGGCCGGGCCTGCTCGCACGCGATGCAGGCTTGCGCGTCGCGCCCGGCGGCGTCGTGCTCGCCACCGACATCGCGGAAGGCATGCTGGCCGAGGGTGCACGCCGCTGCGGCGAGCACGCAGATGCGCCGTGCTTCGCTGCCGCCGACGCTGAACACCTGTGTCTGGCCGACGCCAGCATGGACCGCGTACTCGCTGGCCTCGCGCTGTTCATCTTTCCCCACCCGGCGCGCGCCCTGGCAGAGATGCGCCGCGTGCTCGTCCCAGGTGGCCGGATCGCACTGTCGGTGTGGGGCCCGCGCGAGACGGTGCCGCTGATCCACCGCGCGCAGGACACCATCGCCCGCCTGCTGCCCCCGCCCAAAGTCGCACGCCCCTCGGTATTCCGTTACGGCGAGGCCGGCGTGCTGGAGCAGGCACTTGAGACGGCCGGCTTCGTCGACATTGAACTTCGTCCCTGCGAATTCAGCTGCCACTTCGAGCATGCCGAAGCCTATTGGCAGGCCTTCCTCGACCTCGCGGGCGGAGCGGCCGAAGCGCTCGGGCGGCTGCCACAGGCCATGCAGGACGCGCTGCAGGCGGCGGTCGCGGATGAGCTTGCGGGTCACTGCTGCGACGACGGTCGCGGCGGCTACCTGCTGCCAGCGCGCACGCTGATCGCCACTGCGCGCCGTCCGAAAGCCTGAGGCGCCCCCCACCCATCGAACACTGCAGCGCCCCAGGTGACCGCTTCTACCGCCCCCTCGCCCTGCAGCGCCGATTCGCAGGCGCGCAACGGCATGCGCGCCGCGCTGACGGCCTTCTGCATCTGGGGATTGGCGCCGCTGTATTTCCGCGCCATCGGAACGGTACCGCCCTTCGAGATCGTCGCGCACCGGGTGCTGTGGTCGGCGATTCTCCTCGCCGGGCTGATCGCGCTGCTGCCCTTCACCGGCGGCTTCGCGCGCGTGCGCAGCGTGCTCGTGCAGCCGCGCCTCCTCGGCCTGCTCGCGTTCACCGCCCTCCTCACTGGCAGCAACTGGCTGGTCTTCATCTGGGCCATCGATGCCGGAAGGCTGCTCGAAGCCAGCCTCGGCTACTTCATCAACCCGCTCGTCAGCGTAGCCCTGGGCGCACTCTTCCTCCGCGAGCGGCTGCGCCCGCTGCAGGCCGCTGCGGTCGCCATAGCGTGCGCAGGCGTGGGATGGCGGGTGTGGCAGCTGGACAGCCTGCCCTGGATCGCGCTCTTTCTCGCCGGGACCTTCGGCCTTTACGGTCTGCTGCGCAAGCGCGCCCCGGTCGAGGCCGCCAGCGGGCTCTTCATCGAGACCCTGCTCGTCGCACCGCTCGCGCTCGCGTGGCTGGTCTGGGTCGGGCAACAGGGCGGCCTCAGCTTCGGCAGCGGCGCCCGCACCGACTGGCTGCTGCCGCTCACGGGCGTCATCACCGCGGTCCCGCTGATGCTGTTCGCAGTGGGTGCGCGCCGGCTGCCCCTGGCCACGGTAGGCTTCCTCCAATACCTCGCGCCCAGCCTCAACTTCCTGGTTGCGGTGCTCGTGTTCCGCGAGCCGCTCGACGCCACCCAGTTGGTGGGCTTCGCGCTGATCTGGTGCGCGCTCGCGGTGTATTCCTTCGATCTACTGCGTGCCGCACGCCGGCCTGCGCCCCGAATCCAGTAAACTAGCGCGCTTGAATTCTTCAGGCAGATGCCGATGTTCGTGCTGTATGAAGAGGACGGTGCATTCAAGGCCGGCACCATCCTCGCTGATAACGAAGCCACCCTGCAGGTCGAAAACACGCACGGCAAGCGGGTCAAGCTCAAACGCGCCAACGTGCTGCTCGAGTTCCGCGAGCCGGCGCCGGCCGAGTTGCTCACGCGCGCCGACACGGACGCCGAGGCGCTCGACGTCGAATTCCTGTGGGAGGTGTGCGGCGACGACGAGTTCGCGTTTGCCGACTTCGCTGCCGAATACCAAGGACGTACACCAAGCGCGGTGGAGTCGGCAGCGGTGCTGCTGCGCCTGCATTCGGCCCCGATCTGGTTCCATCGCAAGGGCAAGGGGCGCTTCCGCAAGGCGCCCGCCGACATCCTGCAGGCCGCACTGGCCGGGCTGGAGAAGAAGCGCCAGCAGGCCGCAGCGATCGAGCACATGCGCGCCGAGCTCGTCGCCGGCCGCCTGCCGCCCGAGCTCGCCGCACTGCTGCCGCAAGCCCTCTACCGCCCCGACCGCAACCGCCCCGAGATCAAGGCCCTGGAAGCCGCCTGCGTCGACAGCGGGCTGTCGGCCGCACGCCTGTTGCTCGGCTGCGGTGCGCTCGCGTCCAGCCACGACTTCCACTACAACCGCTTCCTGTTCCAGCACTTCCCCGAGGGTACGGCCTTCCCCGTCGTCGAGCCGGCCGCGCTGCCACAGGCCTTGCCGCGCGCGGAGGTCGCCGCATTCTCGATCGACGACGCCTCCACTACCGAGATCGATGACGCCTTCTCGGTGACGCCACGCGCCGAAGGCGGCTGGCGCATCGGCATTCACATCGCGGCACCGGCGCTGGGCTTTGCGCGCGGCTCGGGGCTGGACGCGGTCGCCCGCCGGCGCCTGTCCACCGTGTATATGCCTGGCAGCAAGATCACCATGCTGCCGGACGAGGTGGTGCAGACCTTCACCCTCGCCGAAGGCCGTGACTGCCCGGCGGTATCGCTATACCTCGACGTTACCCCGGGGCTGGCCATCGTCGGCGAGGAAAGCCGGGTCGAGGCCGTGCCGATCGTCGCCAACCTGCGCCACCACGACATCGAGCCCGTGTTCAACGACGAGACGGTGCATGCTGGCTTGCCCGACTTCCAGTGGAAGCAGGAGCTGTCCCTGCTGTGGGACCTAGCCACCGTGCTCGAGGCCGGACGCGGCAAGGCCGGCGGCAACGAGGACCGCATTGATTTCGGCTTCAGCGTGGACTGGAACGTAGACACCGCCGACGGCCCCGGCCATGTGAGCATCAGCCGGCGCCTGCGCGGCTCGCCGATGGACAAGCTGGTGGCCGAGCTGATGATCTACGCCAACATGACCTGGGGCAAGCTGCTCGACGCCTCGGGCATCCCCGGCCTGTACCGCGCCCAAGGTGGCGGCAAGGTGCGCATGACCACGGTCGCCGCGCCGCACGAAGGCCTGGGGGTCGATTGCTACGCCTGGTCGAGCTCGCCGCTACGCCGCTATGTGGATCTGGTGAACCAGTGGCAGATCATCTCGGTGCTGCAGGGCACACCGCCCGCATTCGCCCCCAAGTCGGCCGAGTTGATGGCCGCGATGCGCGACTTCGAGCTCACCTACGCCGAATACGCGGAATTTCAGCGCGGCATGGAACGCTACTGGTGCCTGCGCTGGCTGCGCCAGCACGGCCGCGGCGAGGTCGAGGCCACCGTGCTGCGCGAGAACGTGGTGCGCCTGACCGAGATCCCGCTCGTGTTCCGCATGCCCTCGCTGCCGCTGCAGATTCCCGGCAGCCGGGTCAAGCTCTTCATCGAGCGCACCGACCTGCTCGACGTCGAGGTCGAGGCGCGCTTCGTGCAGACGCTCGCCGAACCCGACCCGGAAGCCGGGACCGAAACCGGCTTCGGTTTCCTTTGAACCCGTGATGAACGCGAAGCGGCCCGCCCCCGCCCTCGCTCCGGTTTCTGCAACCGCCCGGCAGTTGCGGAACTTCGGCGGGCCGCTGCTGCTGGCAGCCTTCGCGATCTCGGCAGTGGTGCATGGTCTGCTTCTACTGATCCAGTTCCGCATGCCGGAAAGCAAGCCGACGAGAGACAAGGGGCTGGAGGTGGTGCTGGTCAACACCCGCCACGCCAAGGCACCGGACCAAGCGGACGTGCTGGCGCAGGCGAACGTGGACGGCGGCGGCAACACCGAGCAGGACGCCCGCCCCTCAACGCCCCTGCCGCCGCAGCCCGAGCGCCAAGACGGCGATGCGCTGGTCGATGCACGGCGCCGTGCACCCGAGCCGGTGCGCGAGCAAAAGCAGGTGATCACCCGCGACAAGGCGCCGGCCGCGATCGCTGCCGCACCGAAGAAAGCCGAGCAACCCCCGCCCCGCCCCGAACCACAACCTCAGCTCAGTGGCCTGGACCTGCTCGACAGCGCCGCCGCGGTCGCACGCCTCGAAGCCCAGATCGACCGCGACCTCCAAGAGCTGGCCAAGCGTCCGCGCAAGAAGTTCATCGGCGCGCGCGCCAAGGAATACCGTTTTGCCCAGTACGTCGAGGACTGGCGTCAGAAGGTCGAACGGGTCGGCACGCTGAACTACCCCGAGGCAGCGCGCGGCAGGCTCTACGGCAGCCTGCTGCTGTCGGTTTCGATTCGCGCCGATGGCACGGTGGACAAGGTCTCGGTGCAGCGCAGTTCCGGGCACACGCTGCTCGACGAGGCCGCGGTGCGCATCGTCAGAATGGCCGCGCCCTACGCCCCCTTCCCCCCCGACATCCGCAAGGAATTCGACATCATCGAGATCACGCGCACCTGGACCTTCACCAACACCGACCAGGTACGCGCAAACTGAGCCCGAGCCCATGGACCGTTACGCCGTCATCGGCAACCCCATCGCCCATAGCAAATCGCCACAGATCCACACCGCCTTCGCCCGCCAGACCGGCCAGGCACTCCAGTACGAGGCCCTGCTCGCACCGCTGGATGGCTTTACCCGGACGGTCGAGGATTTTCGCGCCGCGGGCGGGCGCGGCGCGAACGTGACCGTTCCCTTCAAACTCGAGGCCTTCGCACTATCAACGCGGCGCACCCCACGTGCGCGGGCCGCCGGTGCGGTCAACACCCTCTCCTTCGACGGTGACGAGGTGCTGGGCGACAACACCGACGGCGCTGGTCTGGTGCGCGACCTCCTCATCAACCTCGGCCACACCGTCGCCGGCCGCCGCGTACTGCTGCTCGGCGCGGGCGGCGCGACCCGCGGCGCGATCCTGCCCCTGCTGCACGCCGGCCCGGCCGAGCTACGCATCGCCAATCGCAGCGCGGACAAGGCCGAGGCACTCGCCGCAGACTTCGCCGCTGAAGCGGGAAAGGCCAGACTCGAAGGCGGAAGCTTCGCCGCGCTCGCGGATAGAAAGTTCGATCTCGTCATCAACGCCACCTCGGCAAGCCTCGCGGGTGAACGCCTGCCGCTGCCGCGGGGCCTCTACGCTGAAGGCGCCCTCGCCTACGACATGATGTACGGCCGCAGCCACACACCCTTCATGTGTGCTGCGCTTGCCGACGGCGCGGCACGCGTGGCCGACGGGCTGGGCATGCTGGTCGAGCAGGCCGCGGAGAGCTTCGCGCTGTGGCGCGGCGTTCGGCCGGACACCGCGCCGGTGCGCGCAGCACTGCGCCAGCAGATCGATGCCGGCTGACGCGGGCGGCACAGACCCACGGTGAGCGGCATGCAAGGCCTCCTGCGCGGGGCTGTCCGCGGCCTGGCCATCGCCCTGCTGCTTCTGCTGTTCTGGCAGGCGGTGCTGCTCACCCAGGTCGTGTGGTGGAGCCGTTTCGACCCCGGCAGCACCAGCTTCATGCGCCAACGCCTGGCCGAACTGCGCAAGACCGACCCCAAGGCCGAACTGCGCCAGCGCTGGGTCGCCTACGAGAACATCTCGGTGCACCTCAAGCGTGCCGTCGTGGCCGCAGAGGACGACCGTTTCCTGGACCACCGCGGCTTCGACTGGGAGGGCATCCAGCGCGCGCTCGAGCGCAATGCCGAACGTGGCCGCCTCGCAGCGGGTGGCTCCACGATCAGCCAGCAGCTGGCGAAGAACCTGTTCCTGTCCTCCTCCCGCTCCTGGCTGCGCAAGGGGCAGGAGGCAGTGCTCACGTTGATGATCGAGACGACCTGGGAGAAGCGGCGAATCCTCGAGGTGTACCTGAACGTGGCGGAGTGGGGAAACGGGGTGTTCGGCGCCGAAGCCGCTGCGCGCCACTACTATGGCCGTCCCGCCTCCAGCCTGGGCCCGGCCGAAGCCGCCCGACTCGCGGTGATGCTGCCGAACCCGCGCCGCTACGAAAACGAGTTCGGCCCCCGCCTTGCGGCGCATGCGGCACGGGTGCAGCGGCGAATGATCCATTCGCAGGTGCCCTGAGCCGGCAGACGGTTTTTTTTCGCACTGCAACAGAATCGGGGTCGCGACGCGCTGCACGAGCCCGTAGAATTCGCGCATCGCGCTCGACACACGCCATTCCAGCGATGACCGAATCCGAAGAACTCCACCCCGACGACGTCCAGCACCACCTGAAAGAGGTGCAGGATCTGCTCGCCCGCCAGAGGGTGGTGGAGGATCTCGTCCATCGACAGGACATGCCGCGCCACGCGCTGGTCGAAACCCTCGTGCACAAGCAGCACGAGGCCAGCCTGCGCGCGAAGCTCGACAGCCTGCACCCGGCGGACATCGCCTACATCCTGGAGTCCTTGCCGCGCGAGGAACGCCTCTACGTCTGGGATCTGGTCAAGGCCGAACGCGATGGCGAGATCCTGCTCGAGGTTTCGGACGCAGTGCGCGAGTCGCTGATCGAGACCATGGATCCGCAGGAGCTCAAGGCGGCGGCCGAATCGCTCGACGCCGACGAGCTCGCCGACCTGGCGCCGGATCTGCCGCCCGAGGTCATCGAAGACGTATTTCAGTCGCTCGACACCGAGGGGCGCGAGCAGCTACGCGCCGCGATGTCCTACCCGGAGGACTCGGTCGGCGCGCTGATGGACTTCGACATGGTGACGGTGCGCGACGACGTCACCCTGGAAGTGGTGTTGCGCTATCTGCGCCGCTTCGATGAGCTACCCGACCACACCGACAAGCTCTTCGTGGTCGACCGCGAGGACCATCTGGAAGGCATCCTGACCCTGGAGACGCTGCTGATCAGCGACCCGGAGAAGACCGTAGCCGAAGTGATGCGTTCGGAAACGGTGATCAGCTTCACCCCCGACGACGAGGCCGACGACGCGGCGCAGGCCTTCGAACGATACGACCTGGTCTCGGCGCCGGTGGTCGACAACGACAAGCGCGTGATCGGCCGGCTGACCGTGGCCGACGTGGTCGACTTCATCCGCGAGGAATCCGAAGCGGAAATCCTGTCCCAGGCCGGTCTACGCGAGGAGGAGGACATCTTCGCCTCTGTTTGGAGCTCGGTGAAGAACCGCTGGGCCTGGCTGGCGATCAACCTGGTCACCGCTTTCGTGGCCTCGCGGGTGATCGGGCTGTTCGAGGACTCGATCGAGAAGCTGGTGGCATTGGCTGCGCTGATGCCGATCGTCGCCGGTATCGGCGGCAACTCGGGCAACCAGACGGTGACGATGATCGTGCGTGCAATCGCAATGGGGCAGGTGGAGCAATCGGCGATGACGCGGCTGCTGCGCAAGGAGCTGGGCGTGGCGCTGATCAACGGCATCGTCTGGGGTAGCCTGCTCGGCGTGCTGGCGTGGTGGCTGTACGGCAACGTGGAGCTCGGGATGGTGATGACGGGGGCGATGACGCTGAACCTGCTGCTCGCGGCCTGCGCCGGCGTGCTGATCCCGATGCTGCGTCAGCGTCTCGGCGCCGACCCGGCACTCGGCGGCTCGGTGATGATCACCGCGCTCACCGATTCCGGTGGCTTCTTCATTTTCCTGGGACTGGCAACGCTGTTCCTGCTTTGATGGGCCAGGCACGCGCTAACGGCATGCCGCTCGGGATCGTGCCCCCTCAGCCCAGCTTCGCAAACACCTCGCGCGCCACCGCCACCGTCGCGTCGATTTCCGCCTCGCCGTGCGCGGCCGACACGAAGCCGGCCTCGAAGGCCGAGGGCGCGAAGTAGTGGCCGGCGTCCAACATGGCATGGAAGAAGCGGTTGAAACCCTCCTTGTCCGAGGCCATCACGTCTGAAAACGAGGCCGGCACCTTGTCGGCGAAATAGACGCCGAACATGCCACCAACCGAATCCGCACTGAAGGTGACACCCGCATCCTGCGCCGCGGCGGACAACCCGCTCACCAGACGCCGGGCACCTGCAGCCAGGCCTTCGTAGAACCCCGGCTCACGCGTCAGCTTCAGCGACACCATACCCGCCGCCACCGCCACCGGGCTGCCCGACAGCGTGCCGGCCTGGTACACCGCGCCCAGCGGGGCGATCTTCTCCATGATGTCGCGGCGGCCGCCGAAGGCACCCACCGGCATGCCGCCACCGATCACCTTGCCCAGCGTGGTCAGGTCGGGCGTGATGCCGTACAGCCCGGCTACGCCCTGGGGGCCGACACGGAAGCCCGTCATCACCTCGTCGAAGATCAGCACCGCGCCGTATTCGGTGCAGATGCGGCGCAGGCCTTCGAGGAAACCGGGCGCAGGCTTGATCAGGTTCATGTTGCCGGCCACCGGCTCGACGATGATCGCGGCGATCTCGTTGCCGCGGGCCTTGAACACGTCCTCGACCTGCTGCAGGTCGTTGTAGTCGAGCACGATGGTGTGCTTGGCGAAATCGGCAGGCACGCCGCCCGAGGACGGGTTGCCGAAGGTCAGCAGGCCGGAGCCGGCCTTGACCAGCAGGCTGTCGGCGTGGCCGTGGTAGCAGCCCTCGAACTTGACGATCGCGTCACGGCCGGTAAAGCCGCGAGCGAGGCGGATTGCGCTCATGGTCGCCTCGGTGCCGGAGCTGACCAGGCGCACCATCTCCACCGACGGCAAAAGCGAACAGATCAGCTCGGCCATCTCGACCTCGCTCTCGGTGGGCGCGCCGAAGGACAGGCCCTTCAGCGCGGCCTCGCGCACCGCCTCGACGATGGCCGGGTGGGCGTGGCCGGCGATGGCCGGGCCCCAGGAGCCGACGTAGTCGATGTATTCCTTGCCGTCTGCATCCCACACCCGGGCGCCTTCGGCGCGCGCGAGGAAGCGCGGCGTGCCGCCCACCGAGCGGAAGGCGCGCACCGGCGAATTGACGCCGCCCGGAATGGTCTGCTGGGCGCGCTGGAAGAGGGTCTCGTTACGGCTGGTCATGGCGTTTCGTTCCTGTGCTGCATGCGAAAGGCAGCATTGTCGCGCCACTGACTGGGCCGGTCCACCGCACAGGTCAAGAATCGCCTCCGCTCCGGGGCTTGGGCCGGCACCCGGCGCACACGCGCCCCCCTGTGCAACCAGGGCCGGGGCCCTTCCACCGTTCAGAACAAGCTGCGATACGCGGCGGCCCGCGCCGCGGGATCCCCCGCCCCGAACAGGTCGCCCACCACCGCAAGCAGATCGGCACCCGCTGCCAGGACCTGCCCCGCGTTGGCAAGGGTGATGCCACCGATGGCCGCCACCGGCAGGCCAAGTTCCCGCTTCGCGCGCGTGATCATTGCGAAGGGCGCAGGTGGTGCGTTCGGCTTGGTCATCGACGGAAACATCGCACCGAAGGCGATGTAGTCGGCGCCGATCTCGGCGCCCTCGGTCGCACGCGACCAGTCGGAATAACAGGTCAGACCAAGAATACGCTGCGTGCCAAGCGCCTTGCGCGCCTGCCCAGGCGAGCCATCGTCGCGACCGAGATGGGCGCCGTCCGCACCGACCTCGAGCGCCAGCGCCAGGTCGTCGTTGATGATGAAGGGCACCGCGGCCGTGCGACACAGGCGCTGCAGCGCGCAGGCCTGCTCCCTGCGCAAGGCTGCACTGGCGGTCTTGTTGCGATACTGCAGCAGGGCCGGCCGCCCCGCCAGCACCGCTTCGGCGAGCGCCAGCAGGCGGACGGTATCGGTCACGTCCGGGGTGACCGCATAGAGCCCGCGAAGCACCTGGCCGACTGGGCTGCGCAGCGCTTCAGACATCTTCCGCGCCTTTGCCCCGCGCCCAGAAGAAGCGGTCCGGAAGCGCACGCCCCATGCCGGGACGGTACGCGTGTCGCAGCGTCTGCTGGGTGAACTCCTGTGCCTCACGCACCGCCTCGGGCAGATCCATGCCGTGCGCCATCGCGGCAACCACCGCCGCGGCCAGCGTGCTGCCGGCGCCAAGGAAGCTGCCCTGCAGCCGTGGCCAGGCATCGGTGCGAATCACCCCCTCATGGCCGAACAGGGTGTCGAGCACCTGCGGCCCGTGCTCGCTGCCGCCGGTGAGGAGGACGTACTCGACCCCTCCACCAAGCACGCGCGCGAGCGCTTCATCCACATCGGGAGCATTTTCACTCCCCTCCCCTTCATCGTCGGCAGCGCTTTCGTGCGGCAACGCATCGACGCCGGCAAGACGGCACAGGGCGTGACGATCCGCCACCAGCAGGGTCGTCTGGGGCAGGATCAGGTCCGACAGCGCCGCAACGATCTCCTCGCCCGGCTCGCCCATCTGCATCGCAGCCTGCAGTCCGGGCTCGACGACCAGCGGCACTTCGGGGTAGTCGGACAGAATCTCCGCGATCACCGCCACGTTCTCGACGCTGCCGCAGAAGCCGAGCTTGAATGCGGCCACCGGCACATCCTCGAGCACAGTGCGCGCCTGCATCACCAGTAACTCGGGCTCGGTCGGCCACACCTCTTCAACGCCGCGCGTATCGCGCACCAGCGCCGCGGTATGCACCGGCAAGGGGTGACAGCCCATGCTCGACAAGGTCAGCATGTCGGCGGCAAGGCCGCTGCCGCCGGTCGGATCTCCTGCGGACAGGCACATCACGCACGGCGGCGTATCAGGAATCGCAATTGGCATGAGCGAGAACTACGCCACGTTTGCACCACAGAGGATGCGTTAAGATTCCGCGAATTCTAACGCCAAGCCTTAAGCTGCGCAGACTCATGGACGATACTTCATACCGCACCTGGATGTGCCGGATCTGCGGCTTCATCTACGACGAAGCCGCAGGCTTGCCAGACGAAGGCATCGCACCCGGCACGCGCTGGGAAGACATTCCGCCCAACTGGACCTGTCCGGAGTGCCACGCCGGCAAGGGTGACTTCGAGATGGTCGAGATCTGAGTGGCGCCACGAAGCCGTGGCCCCGCACCTGAAGAACGAAGGGGAGACGACAGAGCATGAACATTGCCGGGCTGAAGGTGATGGTCATCGACGACAGCAACACGATCCGGCGCAGCGCCGAGATCTTCCTCACCCAGGCGGGCTGTGAGGTGCTGCTGGCCGAGGACGGGTTCGACGCGCTTGCGAAGATCACCGACCACCATCCGGACGTCATTTTCGTAGACATCATGATGCCGCGCCTCGACGGCTATCAGACCTGCGCGCTGATCAAGAAGAACCCGCGCCTGTCCTCGACCCCCGTGATCATGCTTTCTTCCCGTGACGGCCTGTTCGACCGTGCGCGTGGGCGTATGGTCGGGTCGGACGAATACCTCACGAAGCCCTTCACCAAGGACAGCCTGCTCAAGGCAGTCTCCGCCCACGCCACGCAACGCAACCACTGAACAGGACAGGATCACGAAGATGCCGATTCACAGGATTCTCGTCGTCGACGACTCGCCCACCGAGCGCCTCGCCATGCAGGAAGTGCTCGTGAAGAACGGTTACGAAGTGCTGACCGCCCAGAGCGGAGAAGAAGCCATCGCGCGCAGTCAGGCCGACCACCCCGACCTCATCCTCATGGACGTGGTCATGCCCGGCATGAACGGCTACCAGGCCACGCGCACGATCTCGCGCCACGACACGACGCGTGACATCCCCATCATCATGTGCACCACCAAGGGCGAAGAAACCGACAAGATCTGGGGCATGCGCCAGGGCGCACTGGCCTATCTGGTCAAGCCGGTCGACCATCAGGATCTGCTCGCCCGCATCCGGGCCATGGGCTAAGCGCCATGGGCCGCAGCAGCCTGCGAGAATTCCAGGAACGGCTGGCACGTCGGCTCGCCGAAGCGGGCACCACCGGGCGTCGCGGCCTGCTCGGGTTTGCCTGTGGAAGCGAGCACTGGCTGATCGACCTGGCCGAAGCGGGGGAGATCCTTCCTCCGCCGGGCCTGTCTGCCGTTCCC
Organism: Thauera sp. ZXT1-4; assembly: GCF_052598215.2. Taxonomy (NCBI): domain Bacteria; kingdom Pseudomonadati; phylum Pseudomonadota; class Betaproteobacteria; order Rhodocyclales; family Zoogloeaceae; genus Thauera; species Thauera sp. ZXT1-4. Next base: position 22,688 of record NZ_JBQWSN020000004.1, read on the forward strand.
CTTACCCACCCTTGGTACCGTGGGCTGGCCAACGTACGCGGCACGCTGTTCGGCGTAGTCGATTTCGCCCTCTTCAACGGTCAGCCGGCCACCCCCGCCGGGGGCAGCGCACGCCTGCTCCTGATTGGCGCCCGCCACGGCGTGAACGCCGCCCTGCTGGTGGGCGCCTCGACCGGGCTGCGTGCGCATGAAGACTTCGAGGCCGAAACCGAAGCCGATGCACGCCCCTGGGTGAGGCGCCGCCTGCGCGACCTCCAGGGTCGCGTCTGGCTCGAACTCGACCCCGTGCGCCTGCTCTCGCAACCTGCCTTCCTCGACGCCGGCCTCGAATGACGAGCCCGCCGATTTCCGCCCAAAACGACTGAATTCGAGCTTCCATCATGGCACTGAACCTGTTCACCAAGAAGAATGCGGCCCCCGGCAGCACCGAGGAGAGCACGATTCTCGAAACCGGCGCCCCGCGGCGCACGCCAGCCTCCGATACCAAGCCGGTTCCGGAGCGCTCGGGAAGCGACCTTCGCGGCCTCGGCATGATGCTCGCTGCGCTGGTCATCGCCACGATCGGCCTGCTCGTCTACCAGGGTCGGACCTCCTCGCTCAACACGCTGCAGGTGAGCGCCTCCAGCGAACTGCAGACCTTGTCCCAGCAGTTGGCCCGCTCCGCGCAGATGGTCCGCTTCGGAGACGCGGGATCGATCGCCGAACTGAACAGCACCCGCACCCGCTTCGCCAGTCTGCTGCAGACCCTGGACGAAGGCGGCACCTACGGTGACGCCATCCTGCCTCCGGTTCCGGAGACGGTACGCCCGCAACTGGAGCAGCTCGGGGCGGTCTGGAGCAAGACTTCCAGCGCAACCGCGCAACTCGCCAATCAGGCCGATATCTTCGTGGCCGTCGCAGCCGCGGTGCAGACCATCAACGGCGAAAGCGCAGCGCTCTTCGACGCAAGCGAGGACATGCTGCGACAAGCGATCGCCGACGCGTCCGACACCGGCCTCCTGTCCGCAGCCACTGCCCTCTCGATGCAGGCCCAGCGCGCGGCCGGGCACGCCAACACCTTACTGCTGGCCGAGGAAGCCACACCTGAAGCAGCCGCCGCACTTGGCGCGGCCGGCGACCGCATGCGGGAGCAACTGGAGCAGCTCAAGCGCAGGGCCGCAGGCACCCGCCTCACCAGTGCCGCCCAGGAGCTCGAGATCGTCGCAGGCCCGACGCTGACCGCGATCAACAGCATCGTCGCCGGCACCCACCCCCTGCTGCAGGCACGGGAAGCCGCGCGCGGGATCGCGAGCGACGCTGCGCCGCTGCTCGCCGGCAGCGCATCGCTCACAGACGCGCTGACCCGCATCTCGAGCGGCTTCGGGCCACTGCACGTCGGCGCCCTGCTGACCGCCGCCCTGTCGGTATTCCTGCTGATCCTGATGATCCGAAGCTACGCCAGCGACCTCGCCGCCCGCCGCGCAGCAACCGAGGTTGAGCGCCAGAAGGCTGAGAACGAACGCAACCTCTCGCAGCAGGCCATCCTGCGCCTGATGAACGAGATGGGCGACCTCGCCGACGGCGACCTTACAATGCGCGCGACCGTGTCGGAAGACATCACGGGCGCCATCGCCGACTCGGTGAACTACACCATCGAAGAGCTCGCGGTTCTCGTGCGGCGAATCAACGACGCGGCTTCGCGCGTGACCAATGCGACCGAATCCGCACGCAACACCTCCAACGAGCTGCTCGACGCGACCGAGCGGCAGTCGCGCGAGATCGAAGAGGCGGGCACGACCACCGAGCGCATGGCCCAGTCGATGACGGAATCCTCCGAGCGTGCCCTGCAGTCCGCGGCAGTGGCCCGCCGCTCACTGGACGTCGCGCGCAAGGGCGCGGACGCGGTGGCGAACACCATCCGCGGCATGAACGACATCCGCACCCAGATCCAGGAGACGGCGAAGCGGATCAAGCGCCTCGGCGAATCCTCGCAGGAGATCGGCGAGATCGTGGAGCTGATCTCCGACATTACCGAGCAGACCAACGTGCTGGCGCTGAACGCCGCCATCCAGGCCGCCTCGGCGGGTGAGGCCGGCCGCGGCTTCACCGTCGTTGCGGAAGAAGTGCAGCGCCTGGCCGAACGCTCCGCAGAGGCGACCAAGCAGATCGCAGCGATCGTGAAGACGATTCAGACCGACACCCAGGACGCAGTGGTCGCAATGGAAAATGCGACCCAGGACGTGGTCGAAGGGGCGCAGCTGTCCGACGCCGCAGGCCAGGCGCTGGCCGAGATCGACGCGGTGAGCACCGACACCGCCCGCCTCATCGAGCAAATCTCTGCCGACATCCAGACCCAGGCCGCGACCGCCAGCCGGGTGGCCGAAACCATGAAGGACATCCTGGCAGTCACCGAGCAGACCTCGCTCGGTACCCGTGAGACGGCGGTGTCGATCGAGCAGCTCGCCGAGCTCGCGGTCGAGCTGAAAGGTTCGGTTTCGGGCTTCAAGGTCTGAGCACCCCGCCAGGAAGATCAAGCATGACAAACGCCACCGAGCCCGACCTGGGCGCGCTGACCTGGGTCAAGGGCGAAATCGATGCCGCGCTCGCGCGTGCGCGGGAAGCGCTGGAGCAAGGCGCCGACGCCGACGGCACCGCCGGCCTGCAGTTTGCCCAGACTCACCTGCACCAGGTTCGTGGCGCGCTCGCGATCGTTGGCCTGGACGGTCTGACCCAGTTCGCCGACGCCACAGAGAAACTGCTCTCGTCCATGGCACATGGCGAGGCAGGCGCACCTGCAGCGCAGCGCGAACTCGTGCGGCGCGCACTTGCGATGATCGGCAACTACCTTGATGAACTCGCTCACGGCGCGCCAGACCAGCCGCTCCGCCTTGGCGAGACCTATCTCGAGCTCGTCGCAGCGTCTGGCCAGACCGCAGCAGGTCCGGTGGACCTTTTCTATCCGGATCTTTCCCGCCGCCCCCCGGCCTTGGTCGCCTCTTCTACAGCCTCCGCTACTCCCTCAGCCAGCGACGACGCCGGCAGCGCACTGCGCAACGCGCGCAGCCGCTTCGAGCGCGGCCTGCTCGACTGGTTGCGCAAAGGCAACGCGGGCGAAGGCGCGCGCACCATGCGCGAGGCGATCGCCGAGGTCGCCAGGCTGCAGCAAGGCGCACCCGCGCACGCGCTGTGGTGGATCAGCCTGGCGTTCTACGACGCCCTGATCGCAGACGACCTGCAGCCCGAACCCGCAGTCAAGCGCCTGTGCACCCAGATCGACGCCCAGTTCCGTCGCCTGCTCACCGGCACCGCGTCGCAGCCCGATCGACTGCTCAGGGAGCTCCTCTACGAGATCGCCCACTGCCCGGCAGTGACGCCGCATCAACGCGCCGTCCGCAGCTTCTACGGCCTTGAAGCACTGCTGCCAACCGCCGGCGTGCAGGTGAGCGGAACGCCGACTGCTCCGCTGCTCGACGCGCTGGGCCGGCACCTCGCCGCCGCCCGCCTGCATTGGGATGCGTTCTGTGCGGGGACGGCCGTCGACCTGCAGCATTTCGAGCATGCGCTCGTGGAGATGGGACCTTCCGCTGCAACGTTCTCGCGCCCGGGCGTCGAGCGCTTGATCGGCGCGCTTGCTGGTTTCGCTCACTGGCTGCGCCGAGACCCCTTGCAGTTGCCCCAGGCAGCCGCGATGGAAGTCGCCACCGCGCTGCTCACGCTCGAAACCGCACTCACACCGCGCCCCGCGGAGCCCGGCTTCACGGCCCGCGCCGACGCGCTGGCCGAGCGCCTCGCTGCACTTCAGCGCGGCGAGACCCTGGGCGAGGATGAAGGCGGCGACAGCTTTCGCGCCGCAAGCCAGGCACAGGAAAAGGCCGCCATCGAGCAACTCGTCAAGGAGATGCGCAGCAGCTTGGCGCAGGTCGAGCAGACCCTGGACGACTTCTTCCGAGATCAGGCCAAGCGCGATCCGCTCGAGAAGTTGCATCACCCGCTGCAGCAGATCATTGGCGCGCTCAGCGTGCTGGGCGAAACGGAAGCGCTGGCCATCGTGCGCGACGCGGCGACGAGGATCGCCAGCCTCACGCGCGAAGATGCCAGCCCCGAGGACGGCAAGCTCGAAGCGCTCGCCGAGCGGCTGTCCGCCTTCGGCTTCTATCTGGACGCCCTGCCCCGCGGCGGCGCCAACATCCACGCCCTGTTGGCGCACGGTGTACCTGGAGCGCCTCACTCAGCCCCCACTGAATCTGCCCAGCCGTACGAACCCGAGGACGAAGCCGGCGCACCGGTACAGATGCCGGTAGCGGAGGCGGAAACCCCGGCAGCAGCGATCGACGAGGCCCTCAACGACGAACTTGCCCGGGCGCAGCAACTGCTCAACGAGCCGCAGGCTGCGCTCACACTGGCCCCCCTTGCGAAGCCGGCCGCCCCACCGACGGTCGAAGCCGAACCGCCTGCAGCGGCGCCTGCGACAACCGAGCCTGCTGGAGAGGAGCAGGCGCCGATCGATGAGGAACTGCTGGGCATCTTCATCGAAGAAGCGCACGAGGTGCTGGCAACGCAAAGCGAGCAGCTCGAGCTGCTACGCACCGCGCCGGGAGACAGGGAGGCCCTGGTCACGATCCGCCGCAGCTTCCACACCCTCAAGGGCAGCGGGCGCATGGTTGGGCTCACTGCGTTGGGCGAGGTGGCATGGGCGGTGGAGCAGACGCTCAACCGCTGGCTGCAGCTCGAATGGCCGGTGACCCCTGCGCTGCTGCACTTCATCGACGACGGTCGCGAAGTGTTCTCGCGCTGGGTAGCGCTGCTCGAAACCCGGGACATGAGCCCAGTCGAGGCAAGCGCCCTGATCACCGATGCCGAGCGCTTGCGCAACGCCGAGCAAGCGCCCGTCCTTCCAGCGCAGGATCAGCCACCGGCCGAGCCGGAAGTGCTCGAACCCGCGCTTCCCGAAATCCCGCCGCCCGAGCCCGAGGCGAGCAAACCGGAACCGGCCGCCGAAGCCGAGATGGTGCTCGAGAGCGCAGCCTTCCTCATCGACGCCGAGCTCGGCGAACTTCCCCCGCTCGGGCCGGAGGAGACTGCGGAAGCGCCCCATGCACCGGCACCGGCACCGGACAACGAAACGCCGGAGGCCGCAGCATTTTCGATCGAGGACTTCCCGGCTCCCGACCTTTCCTGGGACGAGGAAGACCACCTGCTCGAGCCGCTGGAGATCGACCTGCTGCCCGAACCGATTGAAGCCGAGTTGCCCCCCGAAGCGGCCACTGCCTCCGCGGAGCTTCCTGAATTCGAGCGCGCAGAACCTGAGGCGGCAGACGCCCTGGATGAGGAGACGGCGACCGCCCCCACCCTCGAGGCGGTCGACATCCCCCCCACCGAAACGGCCGAACAGCCGGCGGTGGTACGCATCGGCGACGTCGAGATCTCCGCCGCACTGCACGAACTCTATTGCTCGGAAGCGGTGCAGCACCTCGACACGCTCGCCAGCGAGCTCCTGGCCCTGCAGGCCGGCGCCCACAGGCCGCCTTCCGCCGCGAGCATCCGTGCAGTGCACACCTTCACCGGAATCTCGGGCACGACACGGCTCGACGCCCCCCACAAACTCGGGCGCGCGCTGGAGCGCGCACTCGAGCGGCTGGCCGAGGGCGGGCGCGTGCCCGACGCCGAAGAGCTCGCGCTGTTCGAAGACGCGCAGGCCGCCATGCGCGCCATGCTCGCCGAAACCTGCGCCGGGCAAGCACCGCAGGCCACACCCACGCTCGTGAGTGCACTCGATTCGGCCGCACGGATGCTGGAGCCCCCTGCGCCCACCGAGGCAGAACCGGCGATGAAGGCCGAGCCGGCGGCTCAGAGCGCGTTGGCGGTCGAGGACGAAGGCGAGATCGAGTCCGCACTCGACGTCGAGCTCAAACCTGCGGCCGGGGTGGAGCCACCCAGCGAGGTCGCGACCGAGCCCCTCCGAAGCGAGCCCGCCCCGTCGGAAATTCCGACGTCCCCGGTGCGCACGGAATCCGCCGCGCGGGAAGCGGCCGAACAGCTCCCGCCCGTCCGCGACGACCTCGACGCCGACCTGTTGCCGATCTTCCTTGAGGAAGCCGGCGAAGTCCTGGGGCAGTTGCACGACACCCTGCGCAATTGGCGCAATGCCCCGCATGCCGATAGCGAAGCACCGAAGGTGCTCGCGCGCCTGCTGCATTCGCTAAAGGGCAGCGCGCGCATGGCGGGGGCAATGAGCCTCGGCACGCAGCTGCACCAGCTCGAATCCCGGCTTGAGGACGGCCTTGCAGCACGCGAGTCCATCGCCAGCCTGGTGGACGCACTCGCTCACGGCCTGGATCAGTCCGAGCAAACGATCGGCGCACTCACCCTGGGTGACCAGGCTGCCGAGGTGCCCGGCGAGGCCGCCGGGGCCGAAGGTGCAGCACGCGCGCCCACCGCGGCCGACGAAGGAACGCCTCAGGGCGAAGCCACTCCCGACGCCGAAGTGCTGAGCAGCCCGACCCTGCGCGTGCGCACGGAGTTGATCGACCGCTTCGTCAACCAGTCGGGCGAGATCGGGGTCGCACGCAGCCGGATCGACGGCGAGCTGCGTACGCTGCGCCGCTCGCTGCTGGACCTCACCGAGAACGTCATCCGCCTGCGCAACCAGCTACGCGAAGTGGAGATCCAGGCCGACGTGCAGATGCAGTCGCGCATCGCACAGTCGGGGGCGGAGCATGGCGACTTCGACCCGCTCGAGCTCGACCGCTACACCCGCTTGCAAGAACTGACGCGGATGATGGCCGAGAGCGTCAACGACGTGACCACGGTGCAGCAAAACCTGCTGCTGAACCTGGACGGCGCCGAGCTTGCCCTCAACAGCCAGGCACGTCTGGCCCGCGATCTCCAGCAAGGTCTGATGCAGGTGCGGATGCTGCCCTTCGAAAGCCTCGCGAGCCGCCTCTACCGGGTGGTGCGGCAGAGTGCTCGCGACCTCGGCAAGCGCGCAAACCTGGACCTGAGGGGCGGCCGCATCTCGGTCGACCGCAGTGTGCTGGAACAGATCGCCGCGCCGCTCGAGCACCTGCTGCGCAATGCGCTCGCCCACGGCATCGAAACGCCCTCGGCACGTCATGCCGCGGGCAAGCCCGAAACCGGCGACATCATTGTGAACGTACGCCAGGAAGGCAACGAGATCGCCATCGACGTCTCCGATGATGGCGCCGGCCTCGATCTCGAGCGCATCGCGGCCCGCGGCCGCGAACGCGGTCTGCTGGGCGAGCACGAGCAGGCCGACGAACGACGCCTCACCAACCTGATCTTCCTTTCGGGCTTCAGCACCGCGAGCGAACTGTCCGCAGTGTCGGGGCGCGGCGTCGGCATGGACGTGGTCAAGGCGCAGGCCGCCGCGATCGGCGGGCGGGTGAGCGTCGCCTCCACACGCGGTGCGGGCACGCGCTTCACGATCCACATCCCGCTCACGCTCGCGGTCACCCGCGCGTTGCTGGTGCAGTCCGGCGGACGCACCTGGGCCATTCCGTCCAGCCTCGTCGCCCAGGCGATGGAACTCAAGCCCGCCCCGCTGCGCACGCTGCAGGAGCAGCACGGCTACGCGTGGCAGGGCGAGCACTTCCCCTATCGCTATCTGCCGCGCCTGCTCGGCGACCGCGACGCGCGCCCGCTCGAACAGCGCTACAACTGGGTGCTGCTGCTGCGCGCCGGTGCGCAGCGGCTTGCCCTGCATGTGGATGGATTGCGCGGCAACCAGGACATTGTCGTCAAGAATGCGGGGCCGCAGCTCACCCGGGTGGTCGGCATGTCCGGCGCCACGGTACTCGGCGATGGTGAGGTCGTGATCATCCTGAACCCGGTCGCGCTCGCCAGCCGAGGGCTCGGCGAGCAGGAGATCGACAGCATCCATCTGCCGCCCGAGTCCGAAGCCCCGCCACCGCTGCATCTGCCCACGGTGATGGTGGTCGACGATTCGCTGACCGTGCGCAAGATCACCGGGCGCCTGCTCGAGCGCGAGGGCTATCGCGTAATCACCGCGAAGGACGGCGTGGACGCGCTGGAGCAACTCATCGACACGCTGCCCGACGTCGTGCTCTCGGACATCGAGATGCCGCGCATGGACGGCTTCGATCTGGTGCGCAACATCCGCGCCGACAAGCGTCTGCAGCACCTCCCGGTGATCATGATCACCTCCCGTCTGGCCGAGAAGCACCGTCGCTACGCAGAAGAGATCGGCGCCAACCACTACCTCGGCAAGCCCTACCAGGAAGAGGAACTGCTCGCGCTGGTGGCGGGATACATCACGGGTCAAACCCAAGCCCCGGCCTGATATCCGCCCCGCGGCCCCTGCCCGCGCGGGGGCCGCGCGTGCGGACCCCGCCCCCTCCGGGCCGGGCCCACAGCCACGCTTGATCAGGCCTCGTCGCGTGCCGGGCGCTCGCGGTTGCTGCCACTCACCATGCGGTACTCATACAGCCGGCATTCAAGCGCACCGTTGAACAGGGGCGTGCGCCGACTGGCCTTGAGGCCAATGAGCTTGGGCAGCGCGGTGTCCGCGCTGAAAAAATAGCAGCGCCAGCCGCCCCAGCGCCGTTTGAGCGCATCACCCAGGCGCGGATAGAAGGCCGCAAGCGCCTCCGCCTCGCCCAGGCGCACGCCATAGGGCGGGTTCGCCACCATCACACCGGACTGCGCGGGCGGCTCTCGCTCGAGCAGATCGGCGCGCGAAAGGCTCACACAATCCGCCAGCCCGGCGGATTCGAGGTTCACCCGGCTCCGCCGCACCCATTCGGCGACGATGTCGGAACCGTGGATGGGCAACGCGCGCACTGGCTTGCGCCGTGACTCTGCCGCTCGCCGCAGCGCCGCCCAGGCCGCGCGATCGTGAATGCGCAGGCGCTCGAAGGCGAACCCGCGTCCCAGCCCGGGAGCGACATCGAGGGCCATCTGCGCCGCCTCGATGAGGAAGGTACCGCTCCCGCACATCGGGTCGATGAGCGTCTCTCCCGGCTGCCACCCCGAGAGCCGCAGGATGCCCGCAGCGAGGTTCTCCTTCAGCGGCGCTTCGACTGCAGCCGGTTTGTAGCCGCGCTTGTAGAGCGGCTCGCCGGAGGTGTCGACATAGAGCGTCGAAGTGTCGGCAGTCAGGAACAGGTGGATGCGCACGGCCGGGTTCGCGGTGTCCACGCTCGGCCGGCGTCCGGCCACGGTCCTGAAGTGGTCGCAGACCGCATCCTTGATCCGCAGCGTGACGAACTCGAGGCTCTTGAGCGGGGATTTCTGCGCAGTGACGTAGATCCGGATCGTGTCGTCGGGCGTGAACCACTTCGCCCAGGTCACGCTGTACGCAAGCTTGTAGAGATCGACTTCCGCGCGATAGCGCCCCTGGGCCACCCGCCACAGCACCCGGGTCGCAAGCCGGCTCTCCAGATTCGCGCGCTGGCAGGCGACCCAGTCGCCCTGCCAGCTCACCCCACCATGGACCGCCTTCGCCTCGCGCGCCCCCAGGCCCGTCAGCTCCTCCACGAGCAGCGCCTCGAGCCCACGCGGGCAGGGAGAGAAGAAGGTTTCAGCCATGAGGTGCTCCGCGCGCGTTCAAAGCCGGCATTCTACCCGCACGAATCATGGAGATTGCGGCATGTGCCCCGAAGCAGCCGCACAACGCGCATGACACGGGCACGGGCACGGGCAGCGAGAAACGCGCAAAACGGGGCCCCACGCAGCACATGCCACGCGGGGCCGAATGGCCCGGGCTGCAGGGAGGCGTCGCCCGGGCGGGGAGAGAAAACCGGCGTTCAGGGGTGCCCGGACTTGCCCGCCTTGATGTCGTGATACCACTGCTCATGGTGCTCGCGCGCCCAGGTCTCGTCGACGTAGCCGGTCTTCATCGACTCGTAGGCGCCTTCCGCGCCCAGGGTGCCCATGTAGATGTGGCCGAAGGCCAGGCCCAGCATCAGGATTGCACCAATGGCATGCACGATGTTCGCGGTCTGCATATCAGCCCGCGTCCAGTCGCCCAGGTTCGGGAAGTCCATGACCAGCCCGGAGACCGCCACGGTGAAGCCGAGGATCGTGACCCCGAACCAGAACCAGGTCTTCTCGCCAAAGTTGAAGCGCCCCGAGGGCACGTGGCTGCCGTCGAGCAAGCCGCCGGCGCGGCGGATCCACACCGCGTCGATCGGCCGCCACACGTTGTCGCGCAGGAAAGCGAAGAACATCAGCAGCACGAACACCGCGAACAGCGGGCCGACGTAGTTGTGCACCAGCTTGCCGGCGTTGAGCAGCAGGCCCAACCCGCCGTGGCCGATGAGCGGCAGCAGCACATGCTTGCCGAACAGGATCGCCACCCCGGTGACGGCGAGCAGCAGGAAGCTGATTGCCGTGCCCCAGTGCACGAAGCGCTCGAAGCCCGAGAAGCGCAGCATCTTGCGCCCGGTCTTCTGCCCGTGCAGCTTCAGCGTGCCCTTGACCAGCCAGAACAGCAGGATGGCCGAAGGCACGAGGATGAGGAGCCAGCCGCCGTACAGCGTGACCGGGCCGTTGCGCAGCTGGCGCCAGGTGTTGCCTTCGCTCTGGATCAGCACGCCGGCCTCGGGGCCGCGCACGGTGGTGAAGTGCTCCTCGCCGGAGCGCACCGCGCGCCACACCGGTGCGTTGTTGAGCGGCCGCTCGACCTGGCGCTGGGCCTGGTCCGCGGCGCTGCTGCCGGGCGGCGGTTCGGCCGCGCGCAACGGCAGCGCCGTCGCCCACAGCATGAGCGCGAGCAACAGCACGGCCAGCCAGCCGCCGTGTCGCACCCGCATCGATGGTGTCGTCATGGCGCTCTCCTCACTGGATGCGGTTGTACTCGTTCTGGCCGCGGGCGCGCTCCTTGAGCGCCTTCTCCCAGGCCGCACGGTCGCCCTTGAACTCGCCGCCGTCCCAGGGACGGGCGTCGGTCTTGCCGCGGTACTGGCCCTGCTCGTACACGGTGACCTGCGGCACCTCGCTGCACGCCGACAGACCGAGCAGCGCGACGCCGGCGAGCGCCGCGAGCGAGATCGACTTCAGTTTGCGCGCGCTCATGACTGGCCCTCCCGCTTGCGTTCCTGCTTCTGCTGGCCGCCGCCGTAGGCGGCATCCCAGCCCCACACCTCGGCGCCGGTGCCGCGGCGCAGCACGCGCTCGCGGAAGATGTTGGCCACCACGTCGGCGTCGCCGGCGATCAGCGCCTTGGTCGAGCACATCTCGGCGCACAGCGGCAGCTTGCCCTGGGCGAGGCGGTTGGAGCCGTACTTCTCGTACTCGGCCGCCGAGTTGGTCTCTTCCGGGCCGCCGGCGCAGAAGGTGCATTTGTCCATCTTGCCGCGCGCGCCGAAGGCCGCCGGGCCGTTAGGGAACTGCGGCGCGCCAAACGGACAGGCGTAGAAGCAGTAGCCGCAGCCGATGCACTTGTCCTTGTCGTGCAGCACCACGCCGTCTTCGGTCTTGTAGAAGCAGTCGGTCGGGCACACCGCCATGCACGGCGCGTCCGAGCAGTGCATGCAGGCCACCGAGATCGAGCGCTCGCCCGGCACGCCGTCGTTCATCGTCACCACCCGGCGGCGGTTCACGCCCCAGGGCACCTCGTGCTCGTTCTTGCACGCGGTGACGCAGCCGTTGCATTCGATGCAGCGCTCGGCGTCACAGAGAAATTTCATGCGTCCCATCTTTTATTCTCCTCGCCCTCAGGCCTTGCTCACGCGGCACAGGGTGGTCTTGGTTTCCTGCATCATGGTCACCGAGTCGTAGCCGTAGGTGGTGGCGGTGTTGACCGCCTCGCCACGCACGACCGGCGCCGCACCCTCGGGGTAGAACTCGAGCATGTCCTTGCCCTGCCACCAGCCGGAGAAGTGGAAGGGCAGGAACACTGTGCCCGGCGCCACGCGCTGGGTGACCTGGGCGCGCACCTTGAGCTTCGCCTTGGTGGGCGACTCGACCCAGATGTACTCGCCGTTGCGGAAGCCCGCGTCGTTGGCGTCCTTCGGGTTCACCTCGGCGAACATCTCCTGCTGCAGCTCGGCCAGCCAGGGGTTGGAGCGGGTCTCCTCGCCGCCACCCTCGTACTCGACCAGACGGCCGGAGGTCATCACCAGCGGGTAGTCCTTCGAGATGTCCTTCACCTTCTCCTGCATCGACTTGTACAAGGTGGGCAGGCGCCAGAACTTCATCTTGTCGTCGTGGGTCGGGTACTTGGCGACCAGGTCCGGGCGCGGCGAGTAGATCGGCTCGCGGTGCTGCGGCACGGGGTCGGGGAAGTTCCACACCACCGCGCGCGCCTTGGCGTTGCCGAAGGGGTGGCAGCCGTGGTTCTTCATCGTGACGCGGATGATGCCGCCCGAGGGGTCGGTCTTCCAGTTCTTGCCCTCGGCCGCGGCCTTCTCGGCCTCGGTGAGCTCGTCCCACCAGCCCAGCTTCTTCAGCAGCACGTGGTCGAACTCGGGGTAGCCCATCTGCAGGTCGGCGCCCTTGGAGGCCGAGCCCTCGCCGGCGAGCAGCGACACGCCGTCCTTCTCAACGCCGAAGTTGGCGCGGAAGTTGCCGCCGCCGTCCATGACGTGCTTGGAGGTGTCGTAGAGGTTGGGCGTGCCCGGGTGCTTCATCTCGGGCGTGCCGTAGCACGGCCACGGCAGGCCGAAGTACTCGCCGTCGCAGGGGCCGCCCACCGCCTTCAGCGTCTTCACGTCGAAGGTATGCATGTTCTTCATGTGCAGCTTGAGGCGCTCGGGCGACTGGCCGGTGTAGCCGATGGTCCAGGTGCCGCGGTTGATCTCGCGCAGCGTGTCCTCCATGCTCGGCTCGTCCCAGCCCTGGGCGTCCTTCTCGAGCTTGATGTTCTTGACGAACTCGTCGGCCCAGCCGAACTTCTTGGCGAAGGCGTACATGATGGTGTGGTCGGGCTTGGACTCGAACAGCGGCTCGATGACCTTCTCGCGCCACTGGATCGAGCGGTTCGACGCGGTGGCCGATCCGACGGTCTCGAACTGGGTGCAGGCCGGCAGCAGGTACACGCCCTCCTTCCTCACCATCGCCGCCATCGCCGCGGTCGCCGACGGGTAGGGGTCGATCACCACCAGGGTGTCGAGCGCCTTCATCGCCTCGACCATCTCGGCGCCGCGCGTCTGCGAGTTGGGCGCGTGGCCCCAGTACACCACCGCGCGCAGGTTGCCCGCAGGCTGGTCGATGAGCTCCTTGTTCTCGAGCACGCCGTCGATCCAGCGCGACACCGTGATGCCGGACTTCTCCATCAGCTCCTGCGAGACGTAGCGGCTCTTGACCCACTCGTAGTCCACGCCCCACACGTTGCACCAGTGCTTCCACGAACCGGTGGCCAGCCCGTAGTAGCCGGGCAGCGAGTCGGGGTTGGGCCCGATGTCGGTCGCGCCCTGCACGTTGTCGTGGCCACGGAAGATGTTGGCGCCGCCACCCGACTTGCCGATGTTGCCGAGCGCAAGCTGCAGGATGCAGGAGGCGCGCACCATCGCGTTGCCGATCGAGTGCTGGGTCTGGCCCATGCACCAGACGATGGTGGAGGGCCGGTTCTCGGCCATGGTGCGCGCGGCCAGCAGCATCTGGTCCTCGGGCACGCCGCAGGCCTCTTCCACCTGGTCCGGCGTCCACTTGGCGAGCACCTCCTCGCGGATCTTGTCCATGCCGAAGACGCGGTCGTCGATGTACTGCTTGTCTTCCCAGCCGTTCTGGAAGATGTGGTACAGCAGGCCGAACAGGAAGGGCACGTCGGTGCCGGAGCGGATGCGGATGTACTGGTTGGCCTTGGCCGCGGTGCGGGTGAAGCGCGGATCCACCACGATCATCTTCGCGCCGTTTTCCTTGGCGTGCAGGATGTGCAGCAGCGACACCGGGTGCGCCTCGGCCGCGTTCGAGCCGATGAACAGCATCGCCTTGGCGTTCTGCATGTCGTTGTAGGAGTTCGTCATCGCGCCGTACCCCCAGGTATTCGCCACGCCCGCCACGGTGGTGGAGTGGCAGATGCGCGCCTGGTGGTCGCAGTTGTTGGTGCCCCAGAAGGAGACGAACTTGCGCAGCAGGTAGGACTGCTCGTTGTTGTGCTTGGAGGAGCCGATCCAGTACACCGCGTCGGGGCCGGATTCCTCGCGGATCTTGAGCAAGCGGTCGCCGACTTCGTTCAGCGCCTGCTCCCAGGAGATCTTCTGGTACTTGCCGTCGACCAGCTTCATCGGGTACTTCAGGCGGTATTCGCCGTGGCCGTGCTCGCGCAGGGCCGCGCCCTTGGCGCAGTGCGCGCCGAGGTTGATCGGCGAGTCGAACACCGGCTCCTGGTGCACCCAGACGCCGTTGCGCACGATGGCGTCGCTGGCACAGCCGACCGAACAGTGGGTGCACACGGTGCGGCGCACTTCGGCCTTGCCCTCGGCGCGCGACACGCCCGCGGGCGCGGCGGCCTCGGCGGCGCCGATGAAGTTGTAGGGCAGCTGGGTGGCGAGCGCCCCCGCACCCACACCCAGGCCCGAGCGCTTCAGGAAGGCGCGGCGGTCCATGGTCTGGCCGAGCTGGCGCGCGGCGGCGCCGCGCAGGCGACGCGCGCCGGTGGCGGCGGTCGCGGATTTCTTCGTCAACATCCTCGCGTCCTCCTCAGATCCGCGTCGTGCGGTAGTAATTGCGCATGTGCTCGCTCACGCCCTGGTCTGCGGCCTCGCGGCGCGCGTCCTCCACCACCTGGGCGGTGACCGGCGTGGCTTGCGCGGCGGTCGCCGCCAGCGCGGCGGCGCCCGCTGCACCGCCGGCACCGATCGCGGCCATAAAGTTGCGGCGCGACAGCTTGGTTTTTTCGTCCTTCATCCTCGCTCTCCCCTCTATGCGCCGGAGCGGCTCGTGCCGGCCCGGCCTCGTTTCCATGGCAGCCGCGCTCAGCGCGCTTCCGCCTCCAGCATGTCGAACGCCTCGCGCTCGATGTCCATGAAGGCCGCCAGCAGGCCGCCGACCTTCGCGTAGAAATCCGCCCCCGGCGCCGCCGCCAGCGCACCGGCGAACTGCGCATACCAGGGTGCGAGATGGCGACCGAAGAAGCGCCGCTGGCGTTCCAGCCCCGCGGCGTCCGGCCCGGTCAGCACCAGGTGGCGCATGACCTCGGCAAGCGCGGCGATGTGGTCCTCGGTCTCGGTGACGCCCGCCCGACGGCCCAGGCCGAGTTCGGCGAGTTCGTCGCGCAGTTCGGCGAGCGGCTCTTCCTGCAGGAAGCCGGTGAGGTACCAGGAGCCATTGCACATGACCTCGGGCTTGCCGACGGCCACGAAGAGCGCATCGAACTCATCGGCCACCGCCTGCGCCGGCATCGCTTGCGCCGCGGTGCCGAGGGCGGCCCAGGCGCGCGGCAACTCGCCGCCTTCGCCGCCGAGCGTGCGCCCGGTCTGCGTGAGTGCGACCAGCAGCGCGGCATCGGGCGGGGCGTGGAACAGGCGGGCGAGCAGCGCGTAGTGCTCGGCACGCGCGCGGTCCTCGTCCGACCAGGTCGGCTGCGGCTGGAGGGCAAATGTGGAGGTCGCGGTGTCGTTCATTCGGAGTCGTTCATTCAGTGAGGTCCCAGGCCTTCACGGCCGGCCCGGCCTTCATCATGTCGATCACCCGGCAGTCGGCGCACATGCGCAGGCGCGCGCGCTCGGCCTCGCCGGCGAACATCGAGTGTCCGGAAAGGCGGGCGATCATGGATTCGATCAGCGGCGCGGCGCCCATGGCCTTGCCGCAGGCGGTGCAGTGGAAGATGTCGGCCTCGCGCAGGGCGCGGGCCTTGCGTGCGTCCTCACCGAGCAGCAGGCGCGGCGCCAGCGTGATCGCGGACTCCGGACAGGAGGCCTCGCACAGGCCGCACTGCAGGCAGTTCTTCTCGACGAACTCGAGGCGATAGGCGTCGCTCGCCGCGCGCAGCGCGCCGGCCGGGCAGGCACCCGTACAGGACATGCACAGCGTACAGGCATCGGACACGACCACCTGGCCGAAGGGCGCGCCAGCCTTGAGCGCGATCGCCGCGGGCAGGCCGGCGGGCGTGTGTGCCGCCGGAGCCTGCGCGACCAAGTGGCGCAGCGCGAAATCCAGCGTCTCGCGTTTCTTCAGCAGCAACTGGAAGCGCGCGGGCTCGGCGACACCGGTGGCGGGCACCCAGCCGTAGAGCGCTGCCTCGAGCACCTGCCAGTCGTCGGCGTCGGCCTCGATCACGCGCAGGTGTTCTCCGCGGTAGCCGAGCGCAGTAAGAATGGTCTGCCCGTGCCCTGCCTGCGCCTGCAGCGGCGCGGCGTCGTGGCTGCCGGCGGCGAGCACCGCCACCTGACAGGCGCCGAGCGCGAGGCTGCCGAGCATCAGGTCCAGCCCAACCGCGTCAACGCTCCACACCTCGATCGGGATCACCCGCGCCGGCAGGCCGCGGCCGCGGCGGGCCAGGCGCGCGATGGCCGCGGTGCCGGCCTCGGCGGAGTGGAACAGCAGGCAGGCGTCGCTGCCGCCGGCGCGCGCGTACTCGGCGAGCAGCGTCTTCACGCGCTGGCCGAGCTCGGGCACGCGCGGATACTGGAAGGAGAGCGCGCCCGAGGGGCACACCGTGCTGCAGGTGCCGCAGCCCTTGCAGAGCCAGGGGTCGACCGCGATCACGTCGCCCTGGCTGCGGATCGCTTCGGTGGAGCAGGCTTCGATGCAGTTCGTGCAGCCGGTCTTCTTCGCCCGGCTGTGGGCGCACAGGCCGGCCTCGAAGGCGACGTAGCGCGGCTTCTCGAACTCGCCCACGAACTCCCCCAGCGCCTGCACCGCGAGCGCCTGCTCGAAGGGGTCGCGTCCCGGGGCGGCGTAGCCGTCGGGCAGCTCGACGCGGCGCAGCAGCGGCTCTACCGAGAGGTCGAGCACGAGGTCGAAGCGCTCGCGGCGTGCGGTGTCGACGCGCGCGAAGTCGATCGCGCCGATCTCACCACAGGCGGCGACGCAGGCGCGGTGGCTGCGACAAGCGTCGGCGTCGACCTGCAGATCCCAGCCGATCGCGCCCTCGGGACAGGCCTTCACGCAGGCGTTGCAGCGCACGCACAGCTCGAGGTCGATCGGGTTGTCCTGCGTCCATTCCAGCGCGAAGGCGCCCAAATGACCGGAAAGCGCCACCGGCCTGCCCGTCCACACCGGATACGTGTTGACCGCCGGCAGCTCGGCATCCTTCGTGCGCGCAGTGATCAGCACAGCCGGCTCGAAGCTGCCCGCCAGGCGCTCCGCCCAGCCCAGCGCCGCCCCCGCCTCACCGATGATCAGCAGGCTGCGCCCGGCCGACATCTGCACCGCCGCCACCGGCTCAGGATCGGCCAGCGTGGTCGCGGCGGCGATCAGCGCGGCGAGCTTGGGCGTCGCAGCGGCGGATTCGGCCGACCAGCCGGCGTTTTCGCGCAAGTTGAAAAAGCGGATGCGCTCGCCGGCGCCGGATTCCTCTGCAAGCTCGGCGAACAGCGCAGCCTCTTGCGTACAGCCGACATGCACCGTGCGGGCGCCGCCGAGGGACGCCTCGAGCACCGGCAGTTCGCTGCCGCACAAGGACCGATGGCAATGCACCGCTGCGCCTGCAGCGTCGGCCAACCGCCCGGGGTCGAGCGTGAAGCTTCGGTTGCAGTCGCAGAGATGAACGCGGGCAGTCGTATCGTGGCGGTCGGGCATGTTCAGTTCCTTCTATCGCCTAAGCAAAGCAGTTCATAGGCCAGGAGCGAACGGAGCAGACGCCTCGCAACACCGGAAAATACCGCAGCAAATCCGATCGCCCTGGAAAAAAGCGACAAACTGTCGCTCAGGGTGCGATTTGTCGCGGAGCCCGCCCTGTTTGATCCAGCGCACCCTCCTCTGCGCCCCCCTCCGCCTCTGCGCCCTCCTGTCGTCCGCCCGCCTCCACTGCGCGGCCTTCCGCCCCCGCGGTCTCCTCAGCGGGTGCAGCCGCGTCCGCGTGAGTGGCCGAATCGTCAGGGCCTTGCGCCACGCTCGCCTGCGGGGGCGCATCGTTTTCGGCCTCATTCGCCCTGAGCCATTCACGCGCGTGGCGCAGCTTGGCCAGCGCCTCGGGCGGGATTGGATCCGGTTGTGAATAGTCGTCGATGTAGATGTCCAGCCCGTCCATACGGTTGAAGTGCGGATCGGAAAACAGCTTGTGCAGCGCCTTGCGGCGCAGGGCCTCGCCCACCTCCTGCTTGAGGAAGGCGCTGAAGTCAGAGGATAGTGACAGGCTCTCCACGGGCGGCAGGGGCTCCTCGGCACCGGCGGCAGCGTGTGCATCGTCGTCGCCCCCAGCCCGCGCCGCAGCGGGCACCTCCTGAATGCCGGACAGGACGCTATCGCTCTCCACCGTCGCAGATGCGGGTGCGGCCTCGAGTTCGGGGGCCGGGCCCGGTGCGCGCTGCAAGCTCGCGGCGAGCTTGCGCCGTGACCAGCGCGAGAGGAAACTGCCGCTCACGTCCGCCTCCGGTCCAGCCCGAGCGGATCATTGCGCTTGACCTTCTTCTTTGGCTCGGGCTTGTAGTGCGTATTGACGAAGTCCCCTGCCCAGTCAGCAATCTCGCGCGGCATCGCCACCCCATCGACCTGTTCGCCCGAATCCAGCCAGCGCGCCGCCTCACCGTAGCTCACCGTCACCGCGGTCGGGCGCGCGAGGTCTTCCTCCATGCGCCACTGGATGAAGACCTTGGGAATGGGCGCTGTGATGTTGGCGAAATAGTTCTCCGCCTCGTCCCGAAACAGCTCCAGCGCGAGCGCGCCGAAGCGCCACTGGCAACGATCGGCCTCATCGACGATCCTGGAGGGCGCGGGATCGACATCGTCGAAGGCGGGCACCACACCGACCGCCTCCCAGGCGGCGTCGACCCAGGGATTGTTCAGGCGGCGGCGCTCCATGATCACCGCAATCGGAAATTTTTTCATCGTGCCGTCCCGTACGGTTCGAACCTATGTGGTCTATAGCATACGTGCCGGCCTGCCAGCGCGCGACCGTGGGAAACCCCAGCCGCGGGAGGGCCATGGGAGACCGGGCTTGCGGCTACAATCGGGCGGGTTCGCTTATCCGAGTTGCAGTGATGCCCCCTCCCCGCCGCCCGCAGCTGAGCCAGGCCAGCCGTCCGCTGACCATCGAGATCCCGGCCATCAACGAGCTCGGCGCGGTCGTGCCGACCCCGATCGCAGGCGAACACCCCCTGACGCTCTATGTCGACAAACGCGAGATCGTCACCCTGATGACGCTGGGCGCAGCGCCCGAGGCGCTGACCATCGGCTGGCTGCGCAACCAGCGCCTGGTGCGCAGCCTGGACGAGATCGCCGCCGTACAGGTGGATTGGGACGTGGAAGCGGTCGCGGTGACCACGCGCAACGGGCTGGAGGATGCCGACCGCAGACTCGGCAGCCGAACCGTCACCACGGGTTGCGGCCAAGGCACGGTGTTCGGCGGCCTGATGGACGAGATCGACCAGATCCGCCTGCCCCACGACCGCCAGCTCAAGCAGTCTACGCTGTACGCCCTGATGGACGCGGTGCGCCATCACGAGTCGATCTACAAGCAGGCCGGTGCAGTGCATGGCTGCGCACTCGCGCAGGCCACGCCGGAGGGCTGCAGCATCCTGATGTTCTTCGAGGACGTCGGCCGGCACAATGCAGTCGATGCGATCGCGGGCCAGATGTGGCTGGACGGCCTGGACGGCGCCGACAAAATCTTCTACACCACCGGCCGCCTGACCTCGGAGATGGTGATCAAGACCGCCCAGATGGGCATCCCCTTCCTGGTCTCGCGCTCCGGCCTCACGCACATGGGCTGGCAGATCGCAACCCGGATCGGCCTCACCATGATCGGCCGCGCCCAGGGCAAGCACTACCTGCTGTTCACCGGCGAGGACCGTTTCGAGCGTAACTGAAGCCGGCCTCGCGGCCCTTTGCCTGCACGGGCGTAGGGGAAGACCTGATCACGACACACTGCCAGCCATGAACGACGCCACGCATTCCCATTCTTCCAACCCATCCCCCGCCGACCGCCGCATCACCGGCGTGCTGCTCGCCGGCGGCCAGGGCAGCCGCATGGGCGGCGTCGACAAGGGCCTGGTCGAGCTCGCCGGACGGCCGATGGCTGCGCATGCGCTCGAGCGCCTGGCACCCCAGGTCGACGAGCTGATCATCAACGCCAATCAGAACCCTGTCGCCTGGCAGGCCTTCGGCTACCCCGTGTTCGGGGACGACATCGACGGCTTCGCCGGCCCGCTCGCCGGGCTGCATGCGGCACTGATGCGCGCACACCATCCCTTCGTGGTCACGGCGCCCTGCGACTCGCCCTTCCTGCCCGCGGATCTGGTCGAGCGCCTCGCCACAGCCCTGCACGCCGCCGGCGCCCAGCTCGCGGTGGCGAAGACCTTCGACCAGCCGCATCCTGTGTTCTGCCTGTGCAGGCGGGACCTCGCCGGACACCTCGGTGCCTTCCTCGCCTCTGGCGGGCGCAAGATCGACCGCTGGTACGGCAGCCTGAACATCGTCGAGGTGCCCTTCGACGACGAGGAAGCGGCCTTCCGCAACATCAACACCCGCGCCGAACTCGAGGCGGCAGCGGGCGCGTTGCACACGCCGGACAGCTGAGCATGCGCCCCCCGCGATGAGCAAGGCCCCGCTTTCCACCCCTACGCTGCCCGACACCGGGGCGCTGCAGAGCCCGTGCCTCACCGCGCGTGAGGCCGCGGCTTTCCTGCACCTGAACGAGAAGAAGCTCTACGCGCTGGCCAACAGTCGCGAGATCCCTGCAGCACGGGTGGGCGGCAAGTGGCTGTTCCCGCGCGCGATGCTGGAAGAGTGGCTGCTCGAGCAGGCCCACGGCGGCGCGCTCACCGACCGGCTGCTGATCACCGGCAGCGACGACCCGCTGCTTTCGGCCACCGTGGCCGCGCTCGCACCTGCGCTCGGCAGCGATGCCTTCATCGCCTACAGCCCGACCGGCACCCTGGCCGGGCTCGAGTTGCTGGCCCGCCGGCGCGCCAGCGTCTGCGCACTGCACTGGGGCGGGGTGGAGCACAGTGCCCAGCAGCACGCCACGCTGCTACGCCGCTTCGCCCCCCATCGCCAGTGGGCGCTGGTGCGCCTGGGGCTGCGGGAGCAAGGCGTGATCCTGCGCCGCGGACTGGCGGTGGACGGCATCGGCACATTGGCCGCCTTCGACTACCGCTGGGCGATGCGCCAGACCGGCGCCGGCTCTGCACACTTCCTCGAGTCGGCGCTCGCCAGTCGCGGGTTTTCTGTGGCGGACTGCAGCGCGGTCGCCACCGCCCACACCGAGCGCGAAGCTGCAGCGCTGGTCGCGCGCGAGGACGCCGACTGCGCACCCGGCACCCGCGGCGCGGCGGCCGAGTTCGGCCTGGGCTTCCTTCCCCTCGGCTGGGAGGCCTTCGATCTGGCGCTGCCGCGCGAGGTGGTGTTCCGCCACCTGTTCCAGAACCTGCTCTCCGCCTTCGGCGGCCCGGCTGCTCGCGCGCTGGCAGATCGGCTCGGAGGCTACGACCTCACCCCGCTGGGCCAGGTCATCGGACTGGACTGAACACCCGGGCGGCGATGAAGTCCGCCACCGCATGCGGATCGTTGATGTCGAGCTGAGGCAGCGCGGTGTCGAGCGGCGCGTCGGTCGCCACCGCAACGATGTCCGGGTCGTTCAGGTGCAGCAAAGGCGCCGCGATGACCGTACGACGCACCTCGATCTTCGGGATCCGCGCGCGCTTGAAACCCTCGACCAGCACGAGATCACACGGCCCCAGATGGGCGAGCAGCTCATCCAGCGTCGCTTCGGGGGCGCCGCGAAGTTCCCGCGTCAGCGACCAGCGCTGCCCGGAACTGACCATGACCTCGCGGCAACCGGCCTGACGGTGGCGCCAGGAGTCCTTGCCCGCGTGATCGATGTCGAAGCTGTGGTGCGCGTGCTTGACCAGGGATACCGCGAGTCCGCGCGCGCTCAACACGCCGATGACCTGCTCGACCAGGGTCGTCTTGCCGCTGCCGGACCAGCCGGCGAAGCCGATGACTTTCATGTTGCATCCGTTTTCGTATGCGCCGTGTTTACACGAGCGTCGGCGAGGCCGGCTTCAATACGATATTCCGGCTCGGCGAGCAAGCTCACCGTGAAGCACGTTCCCTCGCCGGGCCGGCTGTCGACCTCGATACGGCCGCCGTAGCGCTCCACCAGGGTGTGGCTGATGGAGAGCCCCAGGCCGGTGCCCTGGCGCTTCTTGGTGGTGAAGAAGGGGTCGAAGATGCGCGCCATGTCCTCGGCACGGATGCCACTGCCGGTGTCGCGCACCCGGATGAGAGCGCCGCGTGCATCGGCATCCGCATCGCGGTCGACCGTGGACAGGGTCAGCGTCCCGCCGTCCGGCATGGCCTGCACCGCATTGACGATCAGGTTGATCAGCACCTGCTGCAGCTCCTGCAGGTTGATCTGCACGTTGACCGTCGCCGCAAGGTTCTGCACGACCCTGACCTCCGAGCGCGCCAGATGCTGGCGGGTCAGCAACAGGCAGTCGGCGAGCGCGGCATTTACGTCCACGTCCTCCACGTAGCCGGCGAACTCCCCCGGGCGCGCGAACTGCAGCAGCTTGGTCACGATCAGCCGGATGCGGCCCACCTGCTCGTGGATCAGGCGGATCTCGTTGCTCACCGGTTGCGCCGCCGGGCCGAGCTCCTCGCGCAGCAGGTCGAGATTGCCCTGGATCACCGCAGCCGGGTTGCTGATCTCGTGCGCGACGCCCGCGGTGAGTTCGCCGATCGCAGCGAGTTTCTCGCTCATCACCAGGCGATGCTGGGCGGCACGCAGTTCCTCGTTGGCCGTAGCAAGATCCGCCGTGCGTTCGGCCACCTTGCGGTCGAGCGATGCGTTCAGCGCCTGCAGCTCGTCCCGGCGCGCGGCCTGCTCGTCGAGCAGATGGTCGAAAGCGTTGGCCAGACGCCCCAGCTCGTCACGGCTGGCGACATCACTCACGCGCGCACGCTCATCGCCCGCGTCGATCCGACCGATGGTGGCGTGCATGCGCTCGATCGGGCGGAAGATGCTGCGTGCCCAACGCAGCGTCAGCAGCGCACCCACGATCGAGACCGCAAGCGAGAGCGCGGCGACGATCAGCAGCGCCATCTGCTTCGCGGCACGGAAGGGGGCCTCGAGAAAGCCCACATAGAGCATGCCCACGCGCTCGCCGCGGCTGTCGAGCACCGGCTCGTAGGCGGACACGTACCAGTCGTTCACCACGAAGGCGGTCTCCAGCCAGGTCTGTCCGCGGTCGAGCACATGGGTGCGAACTTCGTCCGAAGCACGCGTACCGAGCGCCCGCGCGCCCTCGAACAGGCGCACATTGGTGGCGATGCGCACATCATCCACGAACAGCGTGGCCGTTCCCTCGCTACCTTGCGGAAGCGTTCCTTCGCGATAGACGATGGCGTTGAGCGTGTCGATGAAGCCGAGATTGCCATTGAGCAGCACCCCACCTTCGAGCACGCCGGCCAGGGCGCCCGTTTCATCGTGCACCGGCGCTGCGGCATGCACGAGCAGCCCGCGCGTTTCCGCCGCGCGCGGATCGGGACGGGCACGCTCGGTCGACACCAGCGCAAGCCGCGCGCGTTCGGCAAGCAGCGGTGAGATCGCCGCGAGGGCCTCGGGCGCAAGCCGCTCGATCACGCTGCCACCTGCGCCAAGCATCGCCCGCTGCACCATCGGCCACTGCCCACGCTCCGGCATGGAAGACAGGCCGGAGGACGAAACCAGCACCCGCCCGGAGGCGTCGAGCAGGTTCAGGAAGTCCAGGCCCTGGCGCGCCTTGCTCGCCGCCAGGAGAGCCTGCAGCGCCGCTGGGTCGCGCTGCGCCCGGGCGAGTGCCTGCGAGGCCGCGAGCGCCTGCACGTCTCGTCCGGCGCCTTCGATCACGCGCTCGAAGTAGCCATGCGCCGTCGCGAGGTCGCTGCCCACGCGCGACACCATCAGGCGGTGGTAATACGCCTCGCCCCAATACCAGATCAGCCCCATGACGATGGGAAAGCCGAGCATCAGTGGGGCGAGCACCAGGCACAGCAGCTTGGCGCGTACCGAACTGCGCAAGCGCTCAAGCCCACCCATCCGCCCCGCCCCCCGAGACGTTGCGCATTGTCCGTGCAGCGCTCATGCCCGGCGGCCGGCCGGCACGGCGGCCGGCGGTTCCTCCGCTGCCCATTCGGCGAACTTGCGCTCCAGCGTCTTGCGCGACACCCCCAGCCGGCGCGCTGCCTCGGTCTTGTTGCCCTCGCAATCCGCGGTGACGCGCTCGATGTGACGGCGCTCGATCTCGGCGAGGGTCAGCGCCAACTCACCCGGCGCGGGCACCTGGCGTGGGCAGGGTACGCCCAGCGGCTCGGGCGGAAAACAGCCCAGGATCATTGAACGCTCGACATGGTTGCGCAATTCACGCACGTTGCCGGGCCATGCGTAGGCACAGAGCCGGGTCACGACCTCATGCGTGAGTGGCAAGGGCGCCACGCCAAGCTGGCCGGAGAGCTGCTGCATGAAATGCACGACCAGCTCCGGGATGTCTTCCGCGCGTGCACGCAAGGGTGGCAGCACGATATCCACCACCGCAAGCCGGTAGTACAGGTCCTGACGGAAGCGCCCGGCCTGCACCTCTGCGGCGAGGTCGCGGTTACAGGCGGCAACGATGCGCACATCGACCGGCACCTCGCGCTCGGACCCCACCGGCCGCAGCCGGCGCTCCTCCAGCACACGCAACAGGCGGGTCTGCATGGCGAGGGGGAGTTCGCTGATCTCATCAAGGAAGAGCGTGCCGCCATGGGCGTAGTAGAACAGGCCGTTGCGGCTCTCGGTGGCGCCGGTGAATGCGCCCTTGACGTGGCCGAAGAGCTCGCTCTCGATCAGCTCGGAGGCGATCGCGGCGCAGTTCAGCGGCACGAAGGGGCGCTGCGCCCGCGGGCTGCTCTGGTGCAGGGCGCGCGCCACGACTTCCTTGCCGGTGCCGGATTCACCCTGCAGCAGCACGGTACTCGGCATCTGCCCGACGCGGCGCACCATCGCGCGCAGCTGGGCCATGGCCGGCGAGCGCCCGACGAGGCCGAGCGGATCATCGCCACCGCGGGCGCCAGCCAGCTCGCGCCGCAGCACGAAGTTCTCACGGCTCAGACGTGCGCGTTCGAAGCAGCGTTTGATGGAATTCAGGATCTGGTCGACGCGGAAGGGCTTGAGGATGAAGTCCGACGCCCCGCCGCGCAGAGCGTCGATCGCCGTTTCCATGTCGGCGAAGGCGGTGACCAGGATCACGTCGCCGGTATAGCCATGCTCGCGCAACTCGTGCAGCCATTCGATGCCCGACTTGCCCGGCAGGGCGATGTCGAGGACGAGCAGGTCGAAGTGCAACCGCGCCATCAGCGCCGCCGCATGCTCGGCATCCGCGGCCGACTGCACCATGCCGCAGCGCCGCGCGAGCGTACGCTCGAGGAAGTTGCGCATGCCCTCCTCGTCATCGACGACAAGCACCGAGTGCGCCTGCCAGTTGTACTCGGCCAGGTCCACGGTCGTTCCGCCCTCGGTGCACTGCCTGCCCTGTCTCGACTCCGGCATCTCGCCTCCTCCCCGTCCGCCATGCGCGATACTGCCCGGATCACCCATGCGCCGCATGCTCAGAACGGCTTGAGAACGACCAGGAACACGACGACGAACAACACCAGCACCGGAATCTCGTTGAACACGCGATACCAGACATGGCTGCGCTGGTTGCGCCCCTCGGCGAAGGCGCGCATCAGCCTGCCGCAATACAGATGGTAGGCGATCAGCAACACGACCAGCAGCGTCTTCACATGCAGCCATCCGCCCGAGAAGCCGTAGCCGAACCACAGCCACAGCCCGAGCGCGACCGCGAGGATGCCGAGCGGAGTCATGAACCGGTAGAGCTTCATCTCCATCAGCGCAAGGCGCTCACGGGTGGCCGTATCCTCGGCCATGGCGTGGTTGACGAACAACCGCGGCAGGTAGAACAGGCCGGCGAACCAGCTCACGACGAAAATGATGTGCAAGGCCTTCAGGGTCAGCATCTGCTCAGGGCTCCGGTTGTGAATGGGTCGAAGCGCCGGCGCGGCCGGCGAGTGCGGCTCGCAGGCCGTCGGCAATGGTCGGATAGGCGAAGCGCACGCGAAGTTCGCGCTTGATGCGCCGATTGTCCAGCCGGCGCGATTCGCTCATGAACGACAGCGTAAGCGGCGACAGGCGGGAAGCGATCGCGGCCCGGCTCAGGCGCTCCGGCCGAGGCAGGTCGAACGCATCAGCCACGGCATCGAAATACGCCCCCATCCTGAGGCCGGAGTCGTCGCTGGCGTTGTACACCCGTCCGGCCGGGGCACGCAGCAGCGCGATACAGGCGAGGCGGGCGAGATCCTCGGCATGGATGTGGTTGGTATGCACGTCCTCTTCGGCAGCCAGCACCGGATCGCCACGACGCAGGCGCTCGAGCGGCAGGCGGTCACCCGCGTAGATCCCGGGGGCACGCAGGATTGCGACCCGCACTCCGCAGCGGCGGCCGAAGCGGCGCAGGCGCGCTTCGGCATCGACCCTACGCCGCGCACGCGCCGTCGTGGCACGGAGCGGACGCGTCTCGGAAACCTGCTCACCGCCACAGTCTCCGTAAACCCCTGTCGTGCTTATGTATACCACCCCCTGTGGTAGACTTTTGCCACCTCCGAGTGCGGCCAGCAGACGCTTCGTCCGCGGGTCTCCCTCGCCGCTCGCGGGCGGGGGGGCAAAATGCAGAATGGCATCGGCCAGACCCGCGAGCCGACGCAAGCTGCTACGGTCGTCGAGGTCGCCGATCAGCGGCAGCGCGCCGGCCGCGCGCAGTGCCGCGGCGGCCTCGGGCTGGCGCACCAGGGCGTACACGCGAAAACGCCGCGTCAACCACGGGAGCGCACGCTGCGCGACATCGCCGCTGCCCACGATAAGAATTCGTTTCATTTGCTGATTATCTCACGCACCATGACCCACCGGATTTCACTTCGCCCCGGCGATCACAGCTTCGACGCCACCGACGACCAAACCGTGCTCGACGCAGCGCTCGCCGCGGGACTGATGCTGCCACACAGTTGCCGCGATGGCGCCTGCGGCGCCTGCAAGGGCAAGGTGCTCGAGGGCCGGGTCGACTACGGCCTCCACGCCGAGGGCGCGTTGACCGCTGCCGAGCGCGCCGAAGGCCACGCGCTATTCTGCTGCGCGAAACCGCTCACCGATCTGGTCATCCAGGCGCGCAACGTCACGCGCGCCGGTGACATCCCGGTCAGGAAGATGCCTGCGCGGGTACAGAAGCTCGAGCGCCTGGCCGACGACGTCATGCGCGTGGACCTGAAACTGCCCGCGAGCGAGCAGTTCCAGTTCCGTGCCGGACAATACATCGACATCCTGCTCGCAGACGGTCAGCGGCGCAGCTTCTCCATCGCGAACGCACCGCACGATGCGGCCCATCTCGAGCTGCACATCCGTCGCATCGAAGGCGGCCGCTTCACCGGGCACGTGTTCGAATCCATGAAGGAGAAGGAGATCCTGCGCTTCGAAGGCCCGCACGGTAACTTCTGGCTGCGCGAGGATTCCGACCGGCCAATCGTGATGATCGCGGGCGGAACCGGCTTCGCCCCGATCAAGGGCCTCGTCGAGCACGCGATCCACATTGGCCTCACCCGCCCGATCACGCTCTACTGGGGCTCACGTACCCGGGGCGGCCTGTACATGGATGCGCTCGCACGCGGTTGGGAAGCAGCCCTGCCGGGCCTGCGCTACGTGCCGGTGCTCTCCGATGAAGTCTGGGACGGCCGCCAGGGCCTGGTGCATCAGGCGGTACTGGACGATTTCACCGACCTGTCGGGCCACGAGGTCTATGCTTGCGGCGCACCTGTGATGGTCGATGCGGCGCACAGCAGTCTCTGCGCGGAACGCGGCTTGCCCGAAGAAGCCTTCTTCGCCGACGCATTCACGTTTGCCCAGCCCACGAACTGACGCCCGGAGCGCCCCATGAGCCAGACCACCCTGCTGACACGCGAGCCGGTCGTCAACAAGAACCGCGCCATTACCGCCAACCGCCTGATCGCTCATGGTCCCAACATCGCAGCGGTCGTCGAGACGCTGGCCACCCTCAGCGATGCCTGGCCGACGCATCACCCGGTCTTCCTCAGCCTCGGCCGGCTGGTGCCAACACCCGAGTTGATGGATTGGACGATTCCCGACAACACCGCAATCGAGATCCCCGCGCAGACCCTCGCCCACCCGCAAACACAGGCGCTGATGGCCCGCCTGCAGGAAACCGGCGTAGGCATGTGCCTGACCTGGTTCCAGGCTGGCGTGGCGCTGCCTGCCGGCGCCGACTGGCGCTTCGTTCTGATGGACGTGCGCCGCGCACCCAGTCCGGGCGGCTCGCCCGGACTCAGCCTGGCCTGGGGCCTGCCCGATATCGAAGGCTTCCACAAGGCGATCGGCGCCGGTTACGACGGTGCCTCCGGCTGGTTCTTCCTCCATGGCAATCCACCCGCAAAGAGCCTCACCCCGGGCCATGCGCAGATCGTGCGGCTACTCAACCTGGTACGCAACAACGCGGAAATCCGCGACATCGAGGCAGTGCTGAAACAGGACGTGGCGCTGTCCTACAAGCTACTGCGCTACATCAACTCCGCCGGCTTCGGCCTGATGTGCGAGATCCAGTCCTTCCGCCACGCAGTCAGCATCCTGGGCTACGACGCGCTCAACAAGTGGCTGTCGCTGCTGCTGGTGACGGCCAGCCGCGATCCGAGTGCCCCCGCGCTGATGCAGACCGCGATCGCGCGCGGTCGCTTGATGGAAGAGATCGGCGTGAGCTTCTTCGATGCGGGAGAGCGCGACAACCTGTTCATCACCGGCGCCTTCTCCCTGCTGCACGTCCTGCTCGGCACCTCGATGCAAGCTTTGCTGGACGAAATGAACCTGCCACCGAACGTCAGTGAAGCGTTGCTGTACGACCGGGGGGAGTTCGCGCCCTTCCTGCGCCTCGCCCAGTCCTGCGAGAGCTTCGATGCGAAGAATCTGAGCGCAGCGGTCGACGACCTGCATCTGTCCCCCGAGCAGATCAACCGGGCGCAGCTCGTGGCCCTGGCCTTCGCCGACAGCCTGCACGCCTGATCGCCTGCAGTGGCGGGCGATCAGGTGGCGGGCGCGGGCACTTCGTGTCGAGTGCCACTTTCGTCACGGAAATGCGCGTGGTCGGTCACTAGAATGCAACGGATATCCAACTGTCCGTGCACCCGATGCAGCTGACCCAATTCTCCGCCTTCGAACTGCAGCCGCTGCCGGATGGTGCATCGACCATCCTGCGCCTGCTGGCCGCGCAGGCGCCGAACTGGCCCGAGATTGCACTGGTCGCCGCGCGGGACCCGGCCTTGTGCCTTGCGCTGCTGCTCGCCGACCCACTGTGCGCGGGCGAGCTTCAGGAGGGGCTCAACAGCGCGCTGCGGAAGCGACTGGAGCGCACCGGGGCCGATCTGCTGCGCGCCTGGCTGCTGGGACTGGGGCACCTGGGCGAAGAAGCCGACGATACGCCTGACAATTCCCTGCTGCGCGCCGAATGCGCACTGCACCTGGCAATCGAAACCGGCTACCCGCGCACGGACGAGGCCTACCTCGCCGGATTGTGGCGCGGACTGACCGGGTCCGAGCGGTGGCGTACAGGCCAGCGCCCGAGCCTGCCCGCACTGATTCACGATTGCGGCCTGC
Source organism: Thauera sp. ZXT1-4 (assembly GCF_052598215.2). NCBI lineage: Bacteria > Pseudomonadati > Pseudomonadota > Betaproteobacteria > Rhodocyclales > Zoogloeaceae > Thauera > Thauera sp. ZXT1-4. Next base: position 52,419 of record NZ_JBQWSN020000004.1, read on the forward strand.
CGCCCACACTCGCGGACGCTCTTGAAGTGCGGGGACTGCTCGACGAACAGATTGCCGCCGCACACCCCCTGATCGCCCTGATCGCCGCTGCCGAGCGCCTCGTCGCCCAGGACTGGCAGGATCAGGCCGCACAGGTTGCACGCCTGACCGGCCTGGAGTCCGCGAGCGTGATGAGCCTGCGCACCGACGTGGGCTACATCGTTTCGGGCCATGCAGCCTATCCGCCCGCACCTCCCACCGCAGGCCGCCCCAGCGCTGCGCAGGCGCGGCCACGTCTGATCGATGACCCGTACCGCAGCGCCGGCATGCTCGGCCTGCTCACCGCGGCCTTCGTAGACCTGGACGCTGCCACAGTCCGCGAGCGTCTGAACATCGCCTGCCCGCTTTTTGGCCTGCGTGTAGCCCCCGTGCTCCTTGGCTGTGACGACCGGGGCGTCCTGCACCCACTTCTGACACCCCCCGACGGCAGCCCCGAGGCCCTGATCGGCGAGCTCGGGCTGCGCCTGGACGACGCCGCGAGCTGCATCGCACTTTCCGCCCGCAGTGGGCAGCCGGCTGAATTCACCACGCAGACACAAAGCCCGGGGCGCAGCGTCATCGACTGGCAGATTGCCCGCTGGCTGGGCCACCCGGGCTTCCAGGTGCTTCCGCTCGGCTCGGAGGAAGACCCCTCGGTGGCCCTGGTGCCAACGCTTGGCCGGCAGGCGCTCGACAGCGAAATGCGCTGGCGCTACGTCGCGCTGCTCGGGGCCGCCGCACGCGCGCTGCGCAGCCACCACCGCCACGCACGCGAGATCACCGAGCGCGAGAACGCGCTGCAGGCGCGCTTCCGGGACCACATGCGCAAACTGGCTCATGAAGCGAGCAATCCGCTCACGGTGCTCAAGAGCCGGCTCGGCATGCTGGCGCAAGAGCGCTCTGCCGACACACCGCTGCAGGACGAGCTCAGCCTGCTCAATGCCGAGCTCGACCGGATCGACAACCTCCTGCGCAATTCCGCAGACCTTCCCGCCCAGAGCCCGGAGTCGCGCGCCTGCCGCGTCCCCGAGCTGCTTCTCGACATGCGCACGCTATACGGCGAGCCGCTGTTCAGCAGCCGGGACATCCAGCTCGAACTGCGCGCCGCGCGTGACGTGCCACCCGCAGCCATCCCGCCTTCGGCGCTCAAGCAGGTCCTGCTCAACCTGTTCCGCAACGCCTCCGAGGCGCTCCAGCCAGGACAGCGCCTGATCGTCTCGGTGTTGCCGCTGGTCAATGTCGACGGACGCAACTGCCTCGAGATCCGCTTCGTGGACAATGGACCGGGTCTTCCGCCCGAACGCGCCCGCGATCCGCTTTCGCCGCGTCCAAGCGAAAAGGGCGGGACGCACCGCGGCGTAGGGCTAAGCATCGTGCGCGAGATCCTCGCGAAATGGGGCGCGACGCTGCTCTGCCGCAGCCAGCCCGGGACCGGAACGAGCTTCCAGGTGATGATCCCGCTGGAAGAAGTCGGCTGAGTGTTGCATCATGGGGACTGACAATCCCGCCCTCTCCTGATTCCTGGAGCCATGACACCGCCGACAGATCAAGCCGTCCAGGCCCGTACGGTTGACGAAAAGGCCGCCACCAGCGAATCCACGCGCATTCTCATCGTCGACGACGACCCCTCGCTCAGGAAGACTTTTCCCCACGTCCTCGCTAGGCCCGGCCGGGTTTTCGACGAATGCGGCAGCATCTCTGAAGCGATCGCCTGCCTCGAGCGCAAGCACTACGCGCTGATCCTGCTCGACTATCGCCTGCCTGACGCGAACGGCCTCGCCCTGCTGGAGTGGCTTTCCGACCACCAGCGCGACGAAGCCGTGGTCGTCATCACCGGCGAAGATGCGATCGACGCGGCCATTGGCGCCCTGCGCGGCGGCGCAGACGACTTCGTACGCAAGCCCTATCACGTCGCCCAACTCCAGCGCGCCGTCGACAGCGCGTTGCACAAGGGTACGCTCGAGCGCACCAATAAACTGATGAGCCAGCGCCTGAAGGCCTCGGAGCGCCTGCACCGCTACCTCGTCGAGAGTTCGCCCGACATCATCTTCACGCTCGACGGCGCCGGCCGCTTCACCTACCTCAACCCGCGCGTCAAGGCGCTGCTCGGTTACGAGCGCAATGCGCTGCTGCGCCGTCCCTTCACCACACTGGTGATGCCCGAGGACATCGACCGCATCGACAGCCTGCTCAGCAAGCCCAGCGCCCTGCCGGGGGAGAGCTTCCATGTGGAGCTCCGGTTGCGCCGCCATCGAGCCAACACCGCCGGCGCAGAGGGCGACAACGTCACAGTCTCGCTGACCGCCATCCCGATGATCACGCAGGAAGGCGAGCGCCGCGTGGTCGGCCTGTACGGTGTCGCGCGCGACATCTCCGAGCGCAAGCGGGCCGAGGAGATCATCTCCTTTCAAGCCTATCACGACCAGCTCACCCACCTTCCCAACCGCGTGCTTTTCAAGGACAGGCTGGAGCTGTCGATCGCTCAAGCGCAGCGCCGCACGGGCGCGCTGGCGGTGATGTTCGTGGATGTTGACCGATTCAAGCTCGTGAATGACACCTTCGGCCATGCCGAAGGCGACGCGCTGCTGCGCGCAATCGCCAGCCGGCTGACCGCGGCGCTGCGCCGTGGAGACACCCTCGCCCGCCTGGGTGGGGACGAGTTCACCATCCTGCTGCCGGACATCGCCCACCCCGAGGATGCGGAGACCATCGCGCGCAAGGTCATCGCTGCGCTCGACGAACCGATCACCTTGAGCCGGGGCGAGTTTCGTGCCACGGTGAGTGTCGGAATCGCGCTCTTCCCGCGCGACGGCAACACTTCGGAAGATCTGACCCGGCACGCCGACATCGCGATGTATCAGGTCAAGCGCTCCGGCAAGAACGGCTACCGCTTCTTCGACCCCGAACTGAACACCCGCCACCGCGACCGCATCGCGCTGGAGAACGACCTGCGCAGCGCGCTCGCACGCAACGAGCTCGAACTGCACTACCAGCCCCAGGTCAGCTTCACCGCCCGCCGCATCGTCGGCCTCGAAGCCCTGCTGCGCTGGAATCACCCCGCGCTGGGCCCGGTCTCGCCCGCCACTTTCGTCCAGGTCGCGGAGGAAGTGGGCCTCATCGGCGAGATCAGCACATGGGTGCTCGAAACCAGCTGCGCCCAGCTCGCGCGCTGGCAGAGCGAAGGCATTGCCGCACCGCAGATCTCGGTCAACCTTTCCGCCCACGACTTCCATCGCCACGACATCGTCGATGCCGTCTCCGCCTGCATCGGCCGGCACGGCGTCGAGCCAGGGAACATCGAGGTGGAGATCACCGAAAGCCTGATGATGGATGACGCCGCCGGCGTGGCTGCCAAGGTGCGCGCCCTGCGCGCCGCCGGCATCAGCGTCGCGATCGACGACTTCGGCACCGGCTACTCGGCGCTGGCCTACCTGCAGAAGTTCCCGGTCAACACAATCAAGATCGACCGCAGCTTCGTGCGCGACCTCGAAGGCCCGATGACCAACCCGATCATCTCCGCCATCAGCGGCATCGCGCGCGGCTTCGAGCTCGACCTGATCGCCGAAGGCGTGGAGAACCGGGAACAGGCCGAAGCCCTGCACGCACTGGGCTGCGACATCATGCAGGGCTACCTCTTTGCGCGCGCGGCGCCCGCCGAGCAGGTCGGCGAATGGCTGACGCGTCCGGAAGCCCTGTTCACGTCGCTGGAAGACCCCATCCTCGGTGCCCCCTGCGCCGAGCCGGGCTGAGCGGAACGGCGCCCATAGAAAAGGGCCGGCAGGCCGACCCTTTTTCCATTCGCAGCCACCGCCACGCGGCAGTGGCCCACACGACGCTTACTTCAGCGACAGAACCCACTCGACCAGCGCGTTCGCATCGGCGTCATTCACCTGCGGGTTGGGAGGCATCGGAACCTTGCCCCAGACGCCCACACCACCCTTCTTGACCTTGTCGGCGAGCATGGCCGCGGCGTCGGCCTGGCCGGCGTACTTCGCGGCGACTTCCTTGTAGGACGGGCCGACCAGCTTCTTGTCCACTGCGTGACAGGCCATGCAGTTCTTGGACTTGGCCAGCGCCTCGGAAGCGAACGCGGGCGAAGCGGAGAGGAGACCTGCAGCAACTGCAGCAGCAACCAGAGCCTTCATGTTCATTACCTCGTGTTGTTGGTGATTACGGGCCGATGTTAACCCAGGCTCCTGCGGCGCGCCATGGATCCAGATCAAATGCAATACCTTGTTGCGTATTTCCAGTCACCATCGCGGACACGACAGACGCTCATTGCCGCACCTCCATCACCTCATCGGCAGCCAGCGCCACGTGCGTCGCGCGGAAAGGGTTGATGTCCAGCCCGCCGCGCCGGGTATAGCGCGCCCATACCGCGAGCCGCACAGGCTTGCAGCGCGCGAGCAGGTCGCAGAACACGCGCTCCACACACTGCTCGTGAAACTCGTTGTGCGAACGGAAGGACACGATGTAGCGCAACAGCCCCTCACGCTCGATAGCCGGCCCGCGGTAGCGCACCACCAGCATGCCCCAGTCGGGCTGACCAGTGACGAGGCAGTTCGACTTGAGCAGATGGGAGTACAGCGTCTCCTCCACCTCATGCCCGCCCGCGCGCAACAACTCGGGCGCAGGCAGGTAACGGTCAATGTCGATGTCGAGGGTGTCTAGACAGACCCCCTGCGGATACCCGAAGCGGCGCAAGGGCTGTTCGCTCAACGGACTCAGCCGCACACCCACCAGGGCCCCGGCCGCGGCCGAAAGGTCCTGCGCGATGAGTTGGCGCACCGCTTCCACGTCGGCAAAGCGCTGCTGGTTGAAGGCGTTCAGATAGAGCTTCAGCGACTTCGACTCGATCAGCCGCGGCGACGAGGCCGGCACACGGAACTCGCCGAGCGCGACCACCGGCTTGCCTCGTGAATCGAGCCAGGACAATTCGTACGCGTTCCACAGATCCTCGCCGACGAAGGGCAGCGCTTCGGCACTCAGGCCCAGTTCATCCCGCTTGAGCTGGCGCTCGATCGGGAACAACAACTCGGGGGCATACGTGTCGCGATAGGCGACCGCCTGGCCAAGCAGCGAGGTTTCGGCGCCGTGCCGGCGCGTGTTTTCAGTGTTCATGCTGGCCTCGATACTCGGGATAAAGATCCGTCGAACAGGGCATGGAGATCGACGCTCTGCTCGACCGCGTCGGCGAGCCGGTCGAGATCGGCCTCGCGGCGCGCGCCGAGGTCGACGAACTGCACCTTCTCCAGGCCCGCCCATTGCAGCAGGGCTGACAGCGCAGCCGGCGCCTCGAACAGCCCGTGCAGATAGGTGCCGAGCACCTGTCCGTCGGGCGAGAGCGCGCCGTCCGGGCGTTGTCCGCCCGCGTCCTGCAGCACCAGCGCCGGCCGCTCGAGCGCCGGCCCTGCGCTGACGCCCATATGGATCTCGTAGCCCACGACCGGAGCGGCGCCTCGCGCGACATCCGGCCCGAGGGCCGCCACACCCTCAAGCGCAGCCAGCTGTCCTGAGACATTGCGCAGCTGCTTCTCCGGTGCGAGCTCGGTGCGCATGTCGAGCAGACCCAGCCCGTCCACGCTGCCGGCACTGCCTTCGATCCCCAGCGGATCGGCGAGTTCGCCGCCGAGCATCTGGAAGCCGCCACAGATGCCGATCAGCCGCCCGCCGTACCGCAGATGCCGGCGGATCGCGGCCTCCCAGCCCTGCGCACGCAGCCAGGCGAGGTCGGCCTGCACGCTCTTGGAGCCCGGAAGCACAATCAGGTCCGCAGGCGGGATCGCCTGCCCCGGCCCCACCCAGCGGAAGTCCACCTGCGGATGCAGCCGCAGAGGGTCGAGGTCGGTGTGGTTGGAGATGCGCGGATACGCAGGCGCGATCACGCGCAGCGCATCCTCGCCTGCACGCACGTCGGTCGCGGCATCGGCGAGCGCGTCCTCCGCATCGAGGAACAGCCCATGCAGATAGGGCATCACGCCGAACACCTTGCGCCCGGTGCGAGCCTCGAGCCAGTCGAGTCCGGACTGCAGCAGGCCGATGTCACCGCGGAAGCGGTTGATGACGAAGCCCTTCACCCGCGCCTGCTCCGAGGGGGAAAGAAGTTCCAGCGTGCCCACCAGATGCGCGAACACACCGCCGCGATCGATGTCGGCGACCAGCACCACCGGCACGTCCGCGGCTTCGGCGAAGCCCATGTTGGCGATATCACGATCGCGAAGGTTGATTTCGGCCGGACTGCCGGCGCCCTCGACCAGTACCGCATCGTAGGCAGCGCACAGGCGCCCCCAACTCTGCATCACCGCGCCCATCGCGGTCGGCTTGTAGGCGTGATAGTCGCGTGCCGACAGGTTGGCGACGGCGCGGCCATGGAGGATGACCTGGGCGCCGATGTCGGTCGAAGGCTTGAGCAGGACCGGGTTGAAGTCGGTATGCGGCGCCACGCCGGCCGCCAGGGCCTGCAGCGCCTGGGCACGGCCGATCTCGCCACCGTCGACGGTGACGGCGGAGTTGAGCGCCATGTTCTGCGGCTTGAACGGCGCCACCCGCAGCCCGCGCCGGCGCAGGCAACGGGCCAGCCCGGCGACCAGCGTGCTCTTGCCGGCGTCCGAGGTGGTGCCCTGTACCATCAGCGTGATCGGGGAGGACATCGCGTAGAATCCGCTTCCTTGCAAAAGGGCCGGATTATCGCCGATTCGCGTCCTTTCTCGTACCTGCCGGATCGCTACCCGATGGAACTCTCCCTCCCCCTCGTCCTCGCCCTCAAGATGGCTGCCGGCCTGCTTGCCGATCGCGCCTTCGGCGAGGTGCGGCGCCTGCACCCGCTGATCGGCTTCGGGCACTGGGCAAGCCGGGCCGAGCGAGCGTGCCGCAGGCTTGCCTACGGTGCCAACGAGACGGGCACCCGCCTTGCGGGGCTGCTCGCCTGGTCGCTCGCGGTGCTGCCCTGGCTGGCGCTCGCGCTGTGGCTGCGCAGCCTGCACCCGCAGGCGCACTGGGCCGTGGATGTAGCCCTGCTCTACTTTGCGCTCGGCGGGCGCAGCCTGGCCGAACATGCACGCGCAGTCGCCACCCCGCTCGCAAACGGTGACCTGCAGGCAGCACGGACGCGCGTGGGCTGGATCGTGAGCCGCGACACGCAGGCCCTGGACGCGCAGGGCGTCGCCAAGGCCGCCACCGAGTCCGTGCTCGAAAACGGCAACGACGCGGTCTTCGGCGCGCTGTTCTGGTTTGTGCTTGCGGGCGGCGCGGGCGCGCTGCTGTTCCGCCTGGCGAACACGCTGGACGCGATGTGGGGCTACCGCACGCCGCGCTTCCTGCACTTCGGCTGGGCTGCGGCCAAGTTGGACGATGCGCTCAACCTCGCTCCGGCCCGGCTGACCGCCCTTACCTACGCCGTGCTCGGCCACACGCGCGAGGCGCTGGCCTGCTGGCGCACGCAGGCGCCGCAATGGGACAGCCCCAACGCCGGCCCGGTGATGGCGGCCGGCGCGGGCGCGCTGGGCGTGCGCCTGGGCGGTACGGCGACCTACCACGGACATGAGGAGCACCGCCCGGTGCTCGGCACCGGGCGCGAGGCCGGCCCGGCCAGCATCCTCGGCGCGGTGTCGCTGGTCCGGCGCGGGGCCTGGCTGTGGCTCGCCGTGCTGTGCATCGCCGGCCTGTCGCTGGGCCTGCTATCGGCCGCGGGCGCCGCCCATGCTTGAGCACGGAGGACGCCTGCGCCACGCCGCAGCCCGGTATGGCATCCCGCTCGCCGACTGGCTCGACCTGTCCACCGGCATCCACCCGGTCGGCTACCCGGTGCCGGCGATTCCCGCCTCGGCCTGGCAGCGCCTGCCCGAAGACGACGACGGCCTGGAGGCGGCGGCGGCGGCCTACTACGGCAGCACTGCGCTGCTTCCGGTGGCAGGCTCCCAGCCGGCAATCCAGGCACTGCCCGCCGTGCTGGGCGGCGAGCGCGTGAGTCTGCTCGCCCCTGGCTACGCCGAACATGCCCATGCCTGGCGCACGCGAACACCACGCGCGGTGGACGCCACCGCGCTCGACGCCGCCGTTGAACGCAGCGACATCGTCGTGCTGGTGCAGCCCAACAACCCCACCGGCGAGCATTTCCCGCGCGAGCGCCTGCTCGACTGGCATGCACACCTCGCCCGGCGCGGCGGCTGGCTGGTGGTGGACGAGGCCTTCATCGACACCACGCCGGAGCGCAGCCTGGCACCGCTGGCGGGACAGCCGGGGCTGGTCGTGCTGCGCTCGCTGGGCAAGTTCTTCGGCCTTGCGGGCGCTCGCGTAGGCTTCGTGTTCGCGCCCACCGAAATCCGCGACGCACTGGCCGAACAGCTCGGCCCGTGGACGCTCTCGGGCCCGGCACGCTGGGTGGCCCGCCATGCGCTGGCCGACACCGCCTGGCAGGCCAGCGCACGCACGGCCCTGGGCGCGGCAGGCCAGCGCCTGCACCGCCTGCTCACCGAACACGGTCTACGCCCGCAAGGTCCGGCCCTGTTCCAGCGGGTCTGCACCCCGCACGCCGCAGCACTGCATGCCGCCTTCGCCCGCCGCGGCATCCTGCTGCGCCAGTTCGACGATCCGCCCGCGCTACGTTTCGGCCTGCCCGCAGACGAGTCCGGATGGCAGCGCCTGCAGGCCGCGCTCGAAGCCTGTCTCCCGCACCCCATGGATGAATGACCATGCACGACACCCGCTCCGCCCTCACTGTCCTCGCGCTCGCTTCCACATTGCTTTGCGGCACACTGCTGCCGGCATCCACGCATGCGGGGATTGTGCTGACCGACGATGCCGGGCGCGAGATCACCCTGCCCGCACCGGCGCAACGGATCGTGAGTCTGGCACCGCACGTTACCGAGGTGTTGTTTGCCGCCGGCGCCGGTGACAAGGTGGTCGGCGTGGTCGCATACAGCGACTACCCGGAGGCGGCAAAATCCCTGCCTCAGGTTGGTGGCTACACCCAGATCGACCTCGAGGCGATCGCTGCCCTGCGCCCGGACCTCATCATCGGCTGGCAAAGCGGCAACCGCGAAGGTCACCTCGCCAGGCTGGAGGCGCTCGGCGTTCCGGTATACCTGAACGAACCACGCAGCCTGAAGGACGTCGCCCGCAGCCTGGAGCAGTTCGGCCGCCTGGCCGGCACCGAGGCGGCAGCCGAAGCTTCCGCAAGTGCGTTCCGCGCCCGCCACGCCGAGCTCTCGGCGCACTACACCCGCCGCCCGAAGGTACGCACCTTCTACCAGATCTGGGACCGCCCGCTGATGACGGTGAACGACGAGCACCTGATCGCCGACGTGATCCGCCTGTGCGGCGGCGAGAACGTGTTCGGCAGCCTGTCGCAGCTCGCACCCACGATCAGCGTGGAAGCGGTCCTCGCCGCCAATCCGGAAGTGATCGTTGCCAGCGGGATGGGTGAGGCGCGACCGGAGTGGCTCAGCCAATGGTCACGCTGGCCACAGCTCGAAGCCGCCACGCGCGACAACCTTTTCTTCATCCGCCCGGACCACATCCAGCGACACACCCCGCGCATCCTCGACGGCGCAAGCCGCCTGTGCGATCAGCTCGAGCAGGCCCGCGCGCGCAGGCCGGCCGGCAGCGCGCGAGGGAACTGAGCGCTCGAGGTCCGGGCCGCACACGCGCCCGCCCGATCCTTGCTGCGGGCGCACGCCCCCGCTCTCCGCACTTCTCCACGCTCCTCCGCGCAAGCAGAATCACACCCCCGGCAGCGTGCGCGCATCGGTTTTCGTTAATATTCTCCTCACACCCCACAAGAGGAGGAGACGACCATGCGCACCCCAGACGCCCCACGCCCCGGCGTTCCACTGTCCCGGCGCCAGATGATCAAGCTCGGCCTCGGCGCCGCCGCCCTCGCCGGCATCGGCACCCAGTGGGCGCCGATCACCGCCTTCGCGAAGGAGTTGAACGACTTCATTCGCGGCCCGGCGGTTCCCGACATCCAGCCGACACAGCTTTCCGAGCATGTGTGGATGATCTGGGCGAAGGACGGCTTTCCCACGCCCGAGAACCAGGGGATGATGAGCAACGTCACCTTCGTCGTAACGCACGAGGGGGTGGTGATGATCGACCCGGGGGGCTCGGTACAGATCGGCGAGATGGCCCTGCGCATGATCCGCACCGTGACCGACAAGCCAGTCGTGGCGATCTTCAACACCCACTACCACGGCGACCACTGGCTGGCCAACCACGCCTTCGTAGACGCTTTCGGCGCAGATCTGCCGATCTACGCTCACCCGCGGAGCCGGCGCGAGATCGAGGGCGTGCAGGGCAGCATGTGGCAGAGCATGCTGGAAAGATGGACCAACCAGGCCACCGCCGGCACGCGTATCGTCGCACCCAACCGCGACACCGTTCATGGCGACCACTTCCGCTTCGGCGACGTCACGCTGCGCGTCCATCATTACGGCGTCGCGCACACGCCCGGCGACATCTGCGTGCAGGTGGTGGAGGACGCACTCACCCATGTGGGCGACGTCGCCATGGACCGGCGCATCGCCAACATGGACGACGGCTCCTACGTCGGCACCTTCCATTTCTATGACGAGCTGGAGCGCAATGCCCCCTCGCGCATCTGGGTACCCGGCCACGGGCACGCGAGCGGGGAGGTGCTGGCGTGGAACCGCGAATTATTCGAGGGCATCTACGAGAACTGCCTGCACGCGGTGGAGGAAATGGCCGGCATGGAGGAAGCCAGGGAGCGCGTGCTGCAGGATCCGCGCGTCGCGGGCAAGGCAGCCGAGACCGCGGGCTTCGAGGGCAACATCGGCAAGTACGTCAGCCTCGCCTACCTCGAGGCCGAACGCGCAGCCTTCTGAGCCGCCTCACAAGCGGAGGAACGTTCAGTCGCGCGGCTCGTCCGCCCCGCCACGACCCGCCACCATGGGGTGGCGCTTGCAGCGCACCAGTTCGTCCCAGGCCCGGTCGAACACGCGGGCCAGGCCAGGAAGGGCTCCGCCGAGGTATTGGTCGGCGGCCGTGCCCGGTCTGGTCGCCGGCCCCTGACCAGCAAACCGGAGCGCCCGCAGGCGGCGACGCAAGCTGGGATGGAACGGGTCGGGGCGGCATTCGCCGTCACCCACGGCCTGCGCACACGCCAGCGCCACGCATGGATATGCCGTGGCAAATCCGCACCCCATCTCACGATACGGACGCAGCGCGGACGAGCACCCTGCCACCCGCAAGGCTTGGTGCCGAGGCCAGTAGTCATGATGCAGGAAGTGGGCCTTTCGGCTCAACTCCACCAGCGTCTGCCCCACCAACTCGGCGCCGACCAGGCGTGCCGCGACACTGTCGGCCTCGAGCTCCTCCACACGCGCGAGCCGGAGCATGTGCCGGCAATAACCATCGATACGGGACTCCAGCCAGCGCAGCCTCGCCGGCAGATTCAGCGCGAGCGCATCGAGGATGCGCATCCACCATGCCCTCAGGAAGGCCCCCCAGCCGCACCAGCCCAGACGCTGCGCGGCAATGTGGCCCAGTTCATGCGCAAGCACGGCACCAAACTGCATCGGTGACAGACCATGGACGAGTGGAAGCCCGATCTGCAGTTCGGTTCGCAACCTGCCACCGAGCCCAAGGCTCGGTCTCTGCACCACCGCAGCGTTGATGTCTTCGGTGATGCGCAGATGGTGAAGCGGAGGAATGCCAGCGCGTTCGGAGAGCTCATCGACCAGGCGAAAGAGCTCCTCGGCCGACTGGCGCGTAAGCGGTACGCCCTCGGCGCGGGGTGCGAGCCGCAGCATCGCCCCCAACCCCCATGAGGCCAACCAGGCGAGCACCAGCCCCACGGCGACCCAGGCCAGCGTCCGCAGCGGAAGTCCATGGTCGATCGCCTGCAGCGCAGCGCCTGCGCTTGCCGCCGCGAGCCATGCCGCAAGACCCACCGCGCCGAGCAGCAACGCAATCCCGGACAGCGAAACCAGGGCGAGACGGATGGCCATCCGCTCGCGCAGGCGAAGGACGCTCGGACGGGGCAGGAATGCGCTCATGGCGGCTGCCGGACACGTTGAAGGAGGTCGAATTGTAACCAAAGCGCAATATTCATGCGCATGGTATCGAACCCTTGCGAAAGAGCGCCGAAAGGCCTCGCATATCGCCGCCCAAGCGCTTATAGTGGCGCCTCGCTGCAGTGCACCAGTCGATGCAGCGTTTCCTGAAACGATCCATGCGGCCCGCGCCTTCCGCGTGCAGCCAGCCGGATCTCTTCCCGCAGCCCGGATTGGTGCCGCTCGAACGCGGCGGGCTCGCGCCGGACCATCGAATGAATCCCGAAGTGACTTTCGCCAGCCTCGCGCTGGCCGAACCCATCCTGCGCGCCATCGGCGAGGCGGGCTACACCCACCCGACGCCCATCCAGGCACAGGCCATTCCCGAGGTGCTGTCCGGCCGCGACCTGCTCGCTGCGGCGCAGACAGGCACCGGCAAGACCGCCGGCTTCACGCTGCCGCTGCTGCACATGCTGGCCGCCACCCACACCCACCCGCATCCGCCCGGTCGCCCGCGCTGCCTGATCCTTACCCCCACACGCGAGCTCGCCGCCCAGGTGGAAGAGTCGGTCAAGACCTACGGCAAGCACCTGCCACTGACCTCGCTGGTCATGTTCGGTGGCGTCAACATCAACCCGCAGATCACGGCACTGAAGAAGCGTGTCGACATCCTCGTCGCCACCCCGGGGCGCCTGCTCGACCATGTCGGCCAGCGCACGCTCGACCTCTCGGGCGTCGAGTTTCTGGTGCTGGACGAAGCCGACCGCATGCTCGACATGGGCTTCATCCGCGACATTCGCAAGGTGCTCGCGCTGCTGCCGAAGAAGCGCCAGAACCTGCTGTTCTCGGCCACGTTCTCCGACGAGATCCGCCAACTCACCCAAGGCCTGCTGCACGACCCCGCCACCGTCGAGGTGGCGCCGCGTAACACGACGGCAGAGCGCGTCGACCAGGCGGTCTACATGGTCGGCCAGAAGCAGAAGCGCGAGCTGCTCGCGCATCTGATCAAGGAAAAGCAGTGGTTCCAGGCGCTGGTATTCACCCGCACCAAACACGGCGCCAACAAGCTCGCCGAGTACCTCACCAAGCACGGCATCGAGTCCGCGGCCATCCACGGCAACAAGAGTCAGGCTGCTCGCACCCGCGCGCTCGCGCAGTTCAAGGACGGCTCGCTGCCGGTGCTGGTCGCCACCGACATCGCCGCGCGCGGCCTGGACATCGACCAGTTGCCACAGGTGGTCAACTTCGAGCTTCCCAACGTGCCCGAGGACTACGTGCACCGCATCGGCCGCACGGGCCGCGCTGGCGCCGCAGGGCATGCAATCTCGCTGGTCGACCGGGAAGAGGCCAACCTGCTCACCGCGATCGAGCGCCTGATCAAGCGCCGCATCGACCGCGCCGTGGCCGAGGACTTCGTGCCCAGCGCCGGCGGCGAGGCCGCGCATGACGCCGACCACGCCCGCCCCCCCATGCCGCGCCGCGGTGGAGGTCGCCCCGGCCAAGGCAGAAGTGGAGGCAAAGCGCAGGGCAACGGCAGCAGCCGTGGAAGCACGCCTGCGGGCCGCAGTGCTGTTGCGGCGAAGCCGGATGCCCGTCCGCAACAACAACGGTCCCGCAACGACGCCGATGGCAATCGCAACGCGGCAAACCCGCCGCGCCGCGCCGACACCCGGTCCGCTCAACGCCCTGCGCTGTTCGCCGCAAAGCCGGGCAACGGCAACCGCTGAACCTGCCCGAACGCACTCTGCGCCCAAGCGCTCGCGCTTTCCGAACCGCCGCACCGAAAACTTCGGTCGGCGGTTTTTTGTTGCTGGTCGGCCCACGGGGGCACACCCTACCTCCATACGCACCGGTATGGGCAGGACGTATAATCCATGACCACAGCACAACAACAGATACCGGAGCACGATCATGACCGAAGCGCAGGCCCTCTACGACAACAAGCGCATGACGCCCACCGACGCTGCGAACCTGATCCGCAACGGTGACACCATCGTCGTGCCCACCGGCGTGGGCGAGCCGCCCGCACTGCTGCACGCCCTTTCGGAGCGCCGCCACGAACTGCGCGACGTCGCGGTGAGCCAGATCCTGCCGCTGCGCAGGTTCGCCTACTTCGACCCGGACACGCGCGCGAACGTGCGTCACGACGCCTACTTCTTCGGCGGCGCATCCCGCCCGGGCGGCCAGGCGGGCTGGATAGACTACGTGCCGGCCTATTTCTCCGAGCTGCCAATGTTGCTCGACCGCGGCCTGCTGCCGGCCGAGGTGGTCGTGTCGATGGCCTCGCCGATGGACGAGCACGGCTATTTCAGCCTGTCGCTCGCGCCCGACTACACCATGGCGGCAGTCCGCCGCGCACGCGTAGTGCTGCTCGAGGTGAATCCGAACGTACCCTTCGCCAACGGTGACTGCCTGGTGCACGTCTCCCAGGTCGCGGGCATCGTGGAGAGCGAGGACGCGCTGTTCGAAGTCGGCCTGCCCGAGATCGGCTCGGTGCAGGAAGCGATCGGCAAATACGTCGCTGACCTGATCGACGACGGTGCCACGCTGCAGATCGGCTACGGCGGCATTCCGGACGCGGTGGTGATGCAGCTCAAGCACAAGCACGACCTCGGCATCCACACCGAGATGCTCGGCGACGGCATCCTGTCGCTGATCGAAGCCGGCGCGGTCACCAACCGCAGGAAGACCTTCATGCCGGGCAGGACGGTGGCCACCTTCGCGCTCGGCTCGCACCGCCTGTACCGCACCATGCACCGCAACCCTGGCATCGAGATGCATCCGGTGGATTTCACCAACGACCCCTACGTCGCCGCGCGCAACGACAATCTGTGCGCGATCAACGCCACCATGCAGATCGACCTGATCGGCCAGTGTGGCTCGGAGAGCCTGGGCCACCTGCCCTACTCCGGCACTGGCGGCCAGGTGGATTTCGTGCGCGCAGCCAACCGCTCGAAGGGCGGCAAGGCCTTCATCGTGCTGCCGTCCACCGCGAAAGGCGGCACCGTGTCACGCATCGCGCCGGTGCTGTCGCCTGGCACGCACGTCACCACGAGCAAGAACGACATCAACTACGTGGTGACCGAGTACGGCGTGGCGCAATTGCGCGGCAAGACCGCGAAACAGCGCGCCGAAGCGCTGATCGGCATCGCGCATCCGGACTTCCGCGGCGAACTCCGGGAAGCTGCGCGAAAGATGAGTCTGCTGTAAGCCCTCGAGCGGGGAGCACGAATCGAGCACCCCGCCCTGTGGGCGCGGGATTGCCTGCTCAGAGAATGATCGTGATCTCCTCGCGGCGCACCAGCTCGGCGCCGAAGGTCAGCGCGTCGAGCTGCAGCGCGTCGCGTGCGGTCACGATGCCGAGCGGGTGGCGGCTGGCGTCGATGATCGGCACATGGCGCACACCGTTCTCGTACATCAGGTGCAGCGCATGACCGAAAGGCTTGTCCTCGGTCAGCGTCACAGGGTTGTGCGTCATGACTTCGCCCACCGGCGTGATGTCGGCATCGATGCCGGCCGCCAGCACACGAAAGGCGGCGTCACGCTCGGTAAAGATGCCGGTGAGCACCCCATGCTCGGTGACCACGGCCGCGCTGCGCTGCAGCGCATCCATCTGGCGCACCACCTCGCGCACCGGGGTTTCGGCGGGCACGCTGACGAAGGGACGATCGGAAAGAATCTGATGGATCGGACGGCTTGGCATGATCTGTCTCCTGATGCTTGTCGTTGGACTGCACGGAACCCCAAGCTTCAATCGTGCCAGCTTCGAGCCGCCGCACCTGGCTCTCCAGTCGGAAGCCAAGCGGCTGTTCTAGCGCATCTTTATCTCAGCATCGTGACAGCGGGGCACGCGCGCTGCGGCGTGCGCCCACCGCATCACCGTCCCCATCAGGGTGCATCGCCCCTCTCGCCTGCACCATCCCCGGGCATCGCGGCTTTCGCGCGCGCCATCGGCTCGCCCATGCGCACTGACGCACCCGGCGCCCAGTCGGCACCGAAACGCAGCACGTCCTTCGGGAACAGCATCACCACCGTCGAACCCAGCAGGAAGCGGCCCATCTCGGCCCCCATCTCCAGCACCACCGCGCCTTCTGCATAGCTGCGCTTTTCGATCGTCGGCTGGCGCGGCGGATTGACCACCCCATGCCAGACAGTCGCCATGCTGCCGACCACCGTTGCGCCCACCAGCACCATCACGAAGGGACCGAACGCACCCTCGAACACGCACACCACGCGCTCATTGCGTGCGAACAACCCCGGCACGCCGCGTGCGGTCGCCGGATTCACCGAAAACAGCTCGCCCGGCACGTAGATCATCTGCGTGAGCCGGCCGGCGCAGGGCATGTGGATGCGATGGTAGTCGCGCGGAGACAGGTAGATCGTGGCGAAGTCGCCGTTCTCGAAGCGCTCGGCCAGCGCGCGGTCACCGCCGACCAGGGCGGTGGTGGAATAGAAGTGGCCCTTGGCCTGGAAGAGCTGGTCGAACTCGATCGGCCCGAACTGGCTGATCGCGCCGTCCACCGGGCAGACGAAATCCGCATCCGCCAGCGGCCGCACACCCTCGCGCAGCGGCCGGGTGAAGAACGCGTTGAAACTCGGGTAGCTGGCCGGATCCGGATTGGCCGCCTCGGCCATGTTCACGCCGTAGCGCTTCACGAACCAGCGGACCACCGCAGTCGTCGCCGCGCCCCCCTCGAGACCGGCGAACTTGCCGGCAAGCTGGGTGAGCAGGCGTTTGGGCAGCGCATATTGAAGCGCAACGGTGAGACGTTCGGACACGGCAGGATCCTGAATGATGTGCGGGCGATTCACGCGTGGGACGCGATTATACCGGCCACGTTCCTGCACACCGGCAATGAAACACCCTGTCGCGATTGGCCTGGTGATCGCAGCGGCGCCGACGATGCCGCATCCTCACGCCAGCAACAAGGAGGCCGCAATGCCCCACAGCATCAGCGCGACCAACGCATCCAGCACGCGCCAGGCCACCGGCTTGGCGAACAGGGGGGCAAGCAGGCGGGCGCCGTAGCCAAGCAGAACGAACCAGACGATGGACGCCGTGATCGCACCGGCTGCGAAGAGCGGGCGCAGATCCTCGGCCTGCTGGCTGCCGATCGAACCGAGCAGCACCACGGTGTCGAGGTACGCATGCGGGTTGAGCAGGCTGAAGCCGGCAGCTGCGAGCAGGGCCTGCCCGCGCGACATGCGCTTGTGCTCGGCGAAGTCCATCACCCGCCCGCCGCGCAGCGCCGAGACCAGCGAGCGGCCGCCATACCACAGCAGGAAGGCCGCACCGCCATAGCGTGCCACCGCCATCAAGTCGGGGTTGGCGACGAAAAGTCCGCCCAGGCCGGCGATGCCCACGCCGATCAGCAGCATGTCGCACAGGGCCGACACGCTCACCGTCAGCAGCACGTGCTCGCCCCGCAGCCCCTGGCGCAGCACATGGGCGTTCTGCGCGCCGATCGCCATGATCAGGCCGAGAGTGAGGATGAAACCGTTGAGGTAGACGTTGCTCATGAGGCATTCCGTTGTTGTTTTCAGCGCGGCGACAGACACCCGCACAGGCGCAGGCTTGTGCACGAATGTCGCAGGAACGATCGCTGAAACGATAGGCGCAACTCAGCGCTTCATTAAGTAGAATCGATTAATTTCACTTTCAAGCAAAATTCCTAATGATCGACCACCGCCTGCTTGCCTTCGAGGCCGTGCTGCAGGAAGGCAGCTTCGAGCGCGCCGCGCGGCGCCTGGCACTCACCCAGTCCGCGGTGTCGCAGCGGGTGAAACTGCTCGAGGCCGAGTTCGGCCAGGTGCTGCTGGTGCGCAGCAAGCCGGTGCGGCCAACACCTGCGGGACGCCGCCTGCTGCCCTATCTCGCGCAGTTGCGACTGATGGAGGCCGAAGCACGCAGGGCGCTCGCGCCGCGCCAGACCCACGGCCCCCTGCGCCTGGCGGTGGGCGTCAATGCCGATTCGCTGGCAACCTGGTTCATCAGCGCCGTCGCCGAGGTGGTCAAGGACGAGGGCATCGTGCTCGAATGCGTGGTGGATGATCAGGACCACACCCACGCGCTGCTCGCCGACGGCGAGGTGCTGGGCTGCGTCTCCACCCGCGCCGACCCAATGCGCGGCTGCGCCGCCCAGCGGCTGGGCACCATGCCCTACCTGTGCGCGGGCGCGCCCGGGTTCCGCGCACGCTGGTTCCCGCGCGGCCTGACGCGGACGGCACTGTCGAAGGCGCCCGCGATCGTGTTTGGTCGTCATGACGACATGCACGAAGCCTTCCTGCAGCGCCACTTCGGCCTGGACGCCGGACAATATCCGCACCACGTCGTACCCTCCTCCGAGGGTTTCATGGCCTTCGCAGTCGCGGGGCTCGGCTACGGCTTCATCCCCGAGATCCAGGCGCGCGGGCATCTGGCACGCGGCGAACTCGTGGACCTGGCGCCAGAGCGCGAGGACGTGGTGCTTTACTGGCACCACTGGCAGGTGCAGTCGCCGGTGATGGCGAGCCTCGCGAACGCGATCGCCGACGCCGCCGGCACGGCCTTGCGGCCTCCCCCCGCCAACGGCTAGACGCCGCCGGCAACCGCATCGGCGCGTGCGCGATCAGCCGCCGAACAGGCCCGCCGCCACCAACGGATTCGAGGGAAACCAGAAATGCACGTACGAGGCGGTGATCGAGCCGCAACGATAGATCGCCTCGCCCTCCCCACCCTCAGGTCGTTGCGCATGGAGCCAGGGCGCCAGTGGGGTCTCCGTTTTCGAGTAGTGGAAGGTGTGGCCGGTGATCCGGCCCTGCGGCAGATCGACCTGCTGCATGCCCAGCGCGGCAAGCCGCTTCTGCATCACCGCGCGGCCGGGCAGCAGGCCGCCAAAGCCATGCGCAGCGCCGGCCTTGTCGACGACGGTCTCGAGCAGGCTCATCAACCCGCCGCACTCCGCAAGCACCGGCCTGCCGGCAGCAACGTGTGCGCGCAGACTCGCCCAGAAGCGCGTATTCGCGGCCAGCCTCTCGCCGTGGAGTTCCGGGTAACCGCCTGGCAGCCACACCGCATCGCAGCGCGCCGGCAGCGTCTCGCCGGCCAGCGGCGAAAAGAAGGCGAGTTCCGCGCCCAGCGCAAGCAGCGTGTCCACGTTGGCCGGGTAGATGAAGCCATAGGCCGCATCGCGCGCAATTGCGATGTGCTTGCCGCCGAGCAGGGGCGGAACTGCCGGCGCGGAGACCGCAGGAAACTCAACCGCCGGCGGCAGTTCGGCGGCGCCCGTGGCCTGAAGGTGGTCGGCCAGGAGGTCGAGCCGCTCGCCCAGGTCGGTGATCTCGTCGGCCTGCAGCAGGCCGAGATGACGCTCCGGCAGCGCCGCGTCCGCGTCGCGCATCACAGCACCGAACCAGCGCATGCCCTCGGGCAGCGAAGCACGCAGCATTTCGGCATGGCGCGCGCTGCCAACATGGTTGGCAAGCACACCGGCAAAGGGCAGACCGGGCAGGTAGTGCGCCAGTCCGTAGGCCACGGCGCCGAAGGTCTGCGCCATCGCACGCGCATCGATCACCGCCATCACCGGGATGCCGAAACGGCGCGCGATGTCTGCACCCGAGGGGGTGCCGTCGTAGAGGCCCATCACGCCTTCGACCAGGATCAGGTCGCACTCGCGCGCAGCGGCGTGCAGCCGCCAGGCGATATCGGTTTCGCCGCACATGCCGAGATCAACGTTGTGTACCGGTGCGCCGCTTGCCACCGCGTGAATCTGCGGATCGAGGAAATCCGGCCCGCACTTGAACACCCGCACCCGCCTGCCCAAGCGGGCGTGCAGGCGGGCGAGCGCGGCGGTGACGGTGGTCTTGCCCTGGCCGGAGGCGGGTGCAGCGACAAAGAGCGCCGGGCACTGGACGGCCCCAGCCCCGCCACGAGCATGGGAACCGTCCGGCGCGCGATCTCCCCGCGCGGCGGGGCTCATCGCCTCATCACGGCTGGGCGCGCCCACGGCACTCAAGCCTCGCCCTTCCCATGCACCACCGCGCAACCAGCGTGCGGTAACGGCGAGGCCTTGGGCTGGTCTTCCGGTTCGAACCACGCGAGCTTGGGGTAGAGCCCGACGACGCTGCCGACCACTGTCAGCGAGGGCGGGCGCACCCCCTCTTCCAGCACGCGCTGCGGCAGGGTGGCGAGGTCGGCCACCACCACGCGCTGGGCGTGGGTGGTACCGCGCTCGATCACGCCCGCGGGCGTGCTCGGCGACAAGCCGTGCGCAATGAACTGCGCACAGATGTCGGCCAGGCGCGAGATACCCATGTAGATCACCACGGTCTGTTGCGGGCGCGCGAGCATCGGCCAGTCCAGATCGAGCTTGCCCTCCTTGAGGAAGCCAGTGGCGAACACCACCGACTGCGCATGCTCGCGATGCGTCAGCGGAATGCCCGCATAGGCGGCGACACCTGCCGCCGCAGTGACACCGGGAATCACTTCGACATGGATGCCGGCATCCACCAGCAGCTCCATCTCCTCGCCCCCACGACCAAAGATGAAAGGGTCGCCGCCCTTCAGGCGCACCACCCGCTTACCTTGCTTCGCCAGCTTGAGCAGCAGCAGATTGATCTCGTCCTGCGGCAGCGAATGGTCGGCGGCTTTCTTGCCGACATAGATGCGCTCGGCTTCGATCGGCGCAAGGTCGAGAATGGCCGGACTGACGAGGTTGTCGTAGACGATCGCATCCGCGCCCGCGACCAGGCGCGCGCCACGCAAGGTGAACAGCTCCGGGTCCCCCGGACCTGCGCCCACCAGGTAGACACAGCCCGGCAGGGGGCCGGGACGATGAACCGCGAGATCGGGAACTGCCATGCTTACCACTCCATGCCGGGCATTGCCTTCACCCCTGCGGAGAAGGCGTGCTTGACCGGCGCCATGTCGGTGACGGTGTCGGCGGCCTCGGCCAACGCGAGCGGCGCCCCGCGGCCGGTGACCACCACGTGCTGCATCGGCGGGCGGGCGCGCAGATCGGCAAGCACCCGCTCGAGGTCGAGATACTGGTACTTCAGCGCGATATTCAGCTCATCCAGCACCACGAGGCCGAAGACCGGATTCTGAAGCATTTCGCGCGCCACCGCCCAGGCTGCTTCAGCCGCAGCGACGTCGCGGGCGCGGTCCTGCGTTTCCCAGGTGAAACCCTCGCCCATCACGTGCCAGCGCACCCCCGGCTGCTTGCGGAAAAAGGCC
The DNA here is from genome assembly GCF_052598215.2 of Thauera sp. ZXT1-4. Lineage (NCBI taxonomy): Bacteria > Pseudomonadati > Pseudomonadota > Betaproteobacteria > Rhodocyclales > Zoogloeaceae > Thauera > Thauera sp. ZXT1-4. The sequence continues at coordinate 73,662 of NZ_JBQWSN020000004.1, forward strand.
TCCTCGCCGGTATCCGACCGCCCCTTGATGAACTGCACCACCCCCACCTGCATGCCATGGCCAAGCGCGCGCGCCACCAGGCCAAACGCAGCGCTGGATTTGCCCTTGCCGTTGCCGGTATTGACCAGCAGCACGCCACGCTCCGCCTGCGCGGTGGCGATCTTCTCATCGACAACGTTCTTCTTGCGCACCATGCGGGCGTTGTGGCGGGTGTCACGGTCGGGGGACTGGGTCATGTGGTTGTTCTCCTGTTCGTAGTCGGTGAGCCCGGCAGCAACGACGGACACGCCGCGAGCGGGTCGCAAAGCATCTGGCCGGGTCGTTGTCGGTATGGTCGATAAACATGGAAGATCGGGAATACCGATCGGGGTTCTGGGCCAGCGCCTGCGCTCAATCCGGCAAAAATACCGCCCGCCCCGCGTGCTCGATCCGCCGCAGCGGGTGGCCGAAGGCCTGGCCGAGCAGGTCGGCACGCAGCACGGTGTCGCGATCGCCGGCGATCACCCCCCCGCGGCCGTCGAGCAGGATGATGTGGTCGGCGTAGCGTGCGGCGAGGTTGATGTCGTGCAGCACCAGCACACTGCCGCGCCCGGCGCCCTGCTCGCGCACCAGACGCTGGAAGAGTTCGAGTGTGGCAATCTGGTGATGCAGATCGAGGTGATTGAGCGGCTCGTCGAGCAGGAACAGGCGCGGCGCCTGCGTGAGCAGGGTGGCGATCGCCACACGCTGGCGCTCGCCACCGGACAGCGTCTGCACGTCCCGCTGCTCGAAGCCCGTCAGTTCCACCGCCTCCAGCGCCCTGCGCGCGATCGCCACATCCTGCGGCCCCTCCCAGCCCCAGCGCCCAAGGTGAGGATGGCGCCCAACGAGTACGGTCTCGAGCACACCCGCGGCAAAAGGGTCGGGTTGCTGCTGGGCGAGCAGGCCGCGAAAACGTGCCGCCTCCAGCGTCGGCCAGGCGGCGTAGGGCAGGCCGCCGATGCGCACCTCGCCCACCGTGGGTTCGCGCAGCCCGGCCAGCGTGTGCAGCAGCGTGGTCTTGCCAGCGCCGTTGGGGCCGAGCAGCACCAGGCATTCACCCGCGGCCAGGCTGAGGCTGAACTCGCAGCATAGCCATCGCTCGCCCACCTTGAGCGCGAGGCGTTCGGCCTCGAGCAGCGGAGCCGCATCCTCCGGCAGGGGGCGACGGGCAGCGTTCATCGTGTGCTGCGCGGGCTGCGCGAGAGCAGGAACAGGAAGACCGGCACGCCGATCAGCGCGGTGAGCACGCCCACCGGCAACTGCTGCGGTGCCATCACGGTGCGCGCAGCGGTGTCGGCCAGGGTCAGCAGGGTGCCCCCCGCGAGCGCCGCAGCGGGGATCAGCACACGCTGGTCGTTGCCCAGCGCGAGCCGCACCAGGTGCGGCACGATCAGGCCGACGAAGCCCACCGAGCCGACCAGCGTCACCGCGGTCGCAGTCAGCAGCGAAGCGAGCACGTACAGCGCGATGCGCAGATGCCCCACCTGTACGCCCAGCGCCCGCGCGGAGAGTTCACCGCGGGCGAGCACGTTGAGGTCGCGCGCAAACGGCAACACGACCACCAGCGCCAGCGCCAGCACCAGCAGCGCCGGCCACGGCCGCGCTGCTGCGCTCGCATCGCCCATCATCCAGAACAGCATGGACATCACGCGTGTGTCAGGCGCGAGCGCAAGCATCAGCGAGACCGCGGCGCCACAGCCAGCCGCGACGATGACGCCTGTCAGCAACAGCCGCGTCTGCGTCCAGCTGCCGTCACCGTGTGCCAGACCGAAGACCACGAGCATCGCGGTGAGCGCGCCGACGAAGGCGGAGGCGTCCACCCAGAACGCAGCCGCCCCGAGCGTGATCGCCCCCAGCGCACCCACCGCCGCGCCGCCCGAAATGCCGAGGATGTAGGGGTCGGCCAGCGGGTTGCGCAACAAGACCTGCATGAGGGCACCCGCGGTGGCGAGCAGGCCACCGCAGGCGAAGGCAGCAAGGGCGCGGGGGAGGCGGAGTTCGCGGATCACGGTCGCATTCATACCGTCCGCGCCGGTAAGCGCACCCAGTACGTCGGCTGTCCCCACCGGCAGCCCCCCGGCGACGAGCGCCAGGAGCAGCGCAAGCGCCCCCGCCAGCAGCAGGACCACGGTGATCGCCAGCGGCGATCGCGTGCGGCGCATGGCTGGACTCACGCGCGACTCCCCACGTAGCGCGATTGCAGGCATCGGCGATCAGTGCATGGCGTAGCGCAGTGCCACAAAGACGCTCCGGCCCTGTGTTCCGTACCCCTTGGCAAGTTCGTAGTCCTTGTCGAGCAGGTTGTTGGCGCGAACTTCCACACTCCAGTCAGGCGCCACGGCGTAGTGCACGTACGCATCGACCAGGCCATAGCCCCCCAGGCGACCGGCAGGGGCATTGGGCACCCGATCATAACGCTGCCCTTTCCCATTCCACTCCACGCCCCAGGTCCATGCGCCTGCAAGCCTTTCCAGCGCAAGCGCACCGCTGATGCGCGCGCGACGGCCGAGCTCGTCGCCGGTTTGCCGATCCTCCGCATCGAGCAGGTCGACGCTGGCACGCACGCGATACTTCCCGAGCATGGCACCCAGGCTCGCTTCCACCCCCTCGATGTCTGCCCGGCCGACGTTCGCCGCCACACCGCTGCTCCAATCGATCAGGTTTCGGATGCGATTGTTGAAATAGGTCAGCCCCAGGCTGAGGTCATTGCGCTCCCAGGCCACACCGATCTCGCGATTGAGCGCCTCCTCCGGCTTGAGCGCCGGATTCCCACCGAAGCAGCCCCACATCGGATAGCACTCTACGGGGTAATAGAGATCATTGAAGGTCGGCGCCTTGAACGCATTGCCGATGCTTGCATGGACGCGCCACTCCGGCGTGATCTCGTAGCCGTAGGCCGCTGTTCCGGTGGTCTTGCTGCCGAACTGGGAATTTCGGTCGTGACGTGCATTGAGTTGCACGCGGTGGCGATCGAACTCGCCGCCCCAGCCGAGCAGGAAGGCGTTCATATGGCGCCGGGTCCTCTCGTAGTGGGTCGTCGTCTGCACGCGCTGCTGCAGGAACTCGTAGGCCGCCATCAAGGAGCCGCCACCGAGCGCAATATCGTGCTGCCAGCTCAATTGACGCTGTGTCGTGTCGAAGCGGGAACGCGCGCCGGCATTCGACTGGTTCTCGAGCGCATCGACGCCATGGCCGAAACGCAGGGTGCTGACCCAATCGGACGAATGCTGCTTGCGCAGATACATGCCATAGGATTCCGTGCGCTTGTCCAGATAGGAATCGAAGGGCTGGGCTGCGTCGTACCAGTTGCGCATGTCGGAATACAGCACATTGGCACCGATTTCGTCGTTGCCGCCCAGGTCCAGCGCCAGCGAAGCGCTGAGGTAATCCTCGCGGAAACCGTCGTCGTCGCGGTCGTTCACGGAAAGCACCGGCGTGCGCGCATTGAAGCCGTCGCTGCGCTCATGCCCAGCGGTCACGCTATAGCGCAGGACACCCGCACCGCCAGCCAGCGTGGCGCTGGCTTCACGTGCGCCGTCGCTGCCGGCACCCACGCGCACCGAGGGGTGGAAGCCCTCCTTGCCCTTGCGGGTGAACACCTGGATCACGCCGCCCAGCGCATCCGCACCATAAAGTGCGCTGCCGGGGCCGCGCAGGATCTCGATGCGCTCAACGATCTCGAGCGGGATGGTTTCCAGCACCGGCGAGCCGCTGGTCGCCGAGCCGATGCGGACACCGTCCACAAGCAACAGCGTATGCCCGGCGTTGGCGCCGCGAATATAGACGCTTCCGCTCGATCCAGGGCCGCCATTGCGTGCCATCTGCACCCCCGGCCGCGACGCCAGCAGGCCGAGCAGGCTCGAATGACCGGCACGGGCAATCTCGTCACGTTCGATCACGTCGACGCTCGCGAGCGCGGCATCTGCACTGACCGGCTGACGGGTGGCCGTGACGACCACATGGCCCAACTGGGCATCGGCGGCATGAACGGCCGGCAGGGTGAAACAGCACAGCGCGCCCACCGAAGCGAGCGCGGAGAAGCGGATATTCATCGTAGGGCTCTCCCTTCGCCACACCGCGCGTCCCCGCACGCCATGGCAACTTCACATGGACGCACCACGAGGCAGGTAGAACCGAAGAGAGCAAGACAAACCGCGCCCGTCGCCGCCACCCCGCGGCACATCCGCCATTCCGCGTTCCGGCCGGTCTCCGGGCTCGTGCGCTGTGCCGGCCTGATGGCCGGACGGGTGAGTCGCCTTCCCGGGAATGTTCCCAGTGGCTGCAGGACACACCTTGCGCGCACTTACCGTTGCGGGGGCAGCACAGGCATTGCGGCCTCGTTTGCGAAGGGCCGCGCACCTGTTTCCCGTTTAACCCTGGGCGAGATACGCCCGCGGGCACCGATAACGCGTTGCCCCTTTCGGGGCAGTGGGGGCGGATGATACCGTACGAGGCGGTATCGTGCACTGCAAAAAGAATCCGCACGACGAGCGGAAGACCAAACCACGACAATGACATGTGAACTCATCCTCGGCGGCGCACGCTCCGGCAAGAGCCGGGAAGCCGAACGGCGCGCAGCCGGATCCGGACTTGCGGTGACGGTGATCGCCACCGCCGAAGCCCTCGACGACGAAATGGCCGCGCGCATCCGCCGCCACCAGGCCGACCGCCCCGCGGGCTGGCGTACGGTGGAGGCGCCCGTGGCGCTGGCCGATGCACTGCGCCGCGAAGCCGCACCCGATCGCTGTCTGGTGGTGGACTGCCTGACGCTGTGGGTCACCAACCTGCTGATCGACGCCGGGCACCTGCCCCCCGGAGCCGCCGCCGACGAACTGCCGCGCTTTCGCCGCGAGCGCGAGAGACTGCTCGCCACCTTGCCCGCATTGCCCGGCCGAATTCTCCTCGTCGCCAACGAGGTTGGGCTGGGGCTGGTGCCCGAAACCCAGCTTGGCAGGCTGTTTCGCGACGAGGCCGGACGGCTCAACCAGGCAGTGGCCACCCTATGCAAACGGGTTGTCTTCGTCGCCGCTGGACTGCCGCTGGTGCTGAAGCAGGGCTAAACTGCGAGCCGCACGACATCCAGGACGGCCGCGTGTGCTGCACTCCATGCGGCTGCGTAGCCCCCGTCCACGATGAACATCTCGTCCAACCGACCAAGCTTGTCACCATGAAACCTTTCACCATCGTTCCGCCCGACCCGCTGCTGTCCGCCGCGCTGCAACACAAGATCGACCGCAAGACCAAGCCGCTCGGCGCGCTCGGGCGCCTGGAGCCGCTCGCACACCAGATCGGCCTCATCCAGCAGACGCTCACACCCGAGATCCGCCAGCCGCACATGGTGGTATTCGCCGGGGACCATGGCGCGGCCAAGGCGGGCGTATCGGCCTTTCCGCAGGACGTCACCTGGCAGATGGTAGAGAACTTTCTCGCCGGCGGCGCCGCGATCAACGTGTTCAGCAAGCAGATGGGCTGGGGGCTCGCCGTGGTCGATGCCGGGGTGAATCACGATTTCGGCAAACGCACCGGACTGATCGACGCGAAGATCGCGCCGGGCACCGCGAACTACATCGAACAGCCGGCAATGACGCCCGGCCAGCGCGACGCCGCCCTGCAGCGCGGCCGTGAACTCGCCCATGCGCTGGCGGACAACGGCTGCAACTGTGTCGCCTTCGGCGAGATGGGCATCGGCAACACGGCCTCGGCCTCGCTGATCACCCACTGCCTGGTGGGCGCGGCCCGCGACGGCGATCTGTACAGCGTGACCGGGCGCGGCACCGGGCTGGACGACGCCGGGCTGATCCGCAAGCGCCAGTTGCTGTCGCGGGCGCTCGAACGCGGCGGCCGACACCACGACGGGCTGGAGGTGCTGGCCCAGTACGGCGGCTTCGAGATTGCGATGATGGCCGGTGCAATGCTCGGTGCAGCGGAAAGGCGGATGCTGATCCTGGTTGATGGGTTCATCGTCACCTCCGCCCTGCTGGCTGCACATGCCATCGCCTGCAACGTGCTGTCTTACTGCATATTCGGCCACCGCTCGCAGGAGCCGGGGCACCGCGTGCAGCTCGACTATCTCGACGCCCAACCGCTGATGGAGCTCGACCTGCGCCTCGGCGAAGGCACGGGCGCCGCTCTCGCCCTGCCGCTGGTGCAGGCCGCGGTCAACTTCCTCAACGACATGGCGAGCTTCGAGTCAGCCGGGGTGAGCGACCAGGGCCCGGCGACCTAAGCGCGAAAACGGTTTTCACGCCCCCGGAACGCGGCCATGCGCGAGCAGCTCGCCCGCTTCTTCACCGCGCTGGGCTATTTCACCCGGCTACCCGTGCCCGCCTGGGTGGAATGGGTGCCGGAACGGCTCGCGCACGCCGCCGCATGGCTGCCGCTGGTGGGCTGGGTGGTGGGATGCGCCGGCGCCGCAGCGCTGCTCGTGCTCGCCTCTCTGTTGCCGGCGAGCCTCGCGGTCATTCTTTCGATGGCGCTCACTGTTCGCCTGACCGGTGCCCTGCATGAAGACGGCTTTGCCGACGCCTGTGACGGCCTCGGTGGCGGCTGGGAGAAGGCACAGATCCTCGCGATCATGAAGGACTCGCGCATCGGCAGCTACGGCGCCATCGCCATCGTGCTGATGCTGCTGGCCAAGGCCGCAGCACTGATCGAGCTCGCTGCCATCTCGCCCACGACAGCCGCCGCCGCGTTGATCGCCGCGCACGCGCTGTCGCGCCTGGCCGCGGTCGGCGTGCTGCACGCCCTGCCCTACGCACGTGAGGACGACAGTGCCAAGGCGCGGACCGTGGCGAAGCGGCTGCCGCGCGCCGAGTTGGCATTCGCAACGGTCTTCGGCCTGCTGCCCCTGGCAGGGCTCGGCCTCGCGCCCGCGGCCGGGTCGCTGATCCTCGCCGCACTGGTCACGCTCTGGCTCGCCCGCCTCTTCCAGCGCCGCCTGGGCGGCCACACCGGCGACCTGCTCGGCGCGGTGCAGCAGGCGGCGGAGCTGGCGTGCTATATCGGGGTGCTCACCGCCATCGGCACCCCCTTGGCCACCTGAAACCGCGCATGCAACTTCACCTCATCCGCCACCCCCGCCCCGCTGTCGAGCCCGGCACCTGCTACGGGCAGACCGATCTGGGCCTGGCCGAATGCCCTGCCGAGGTCGCCGCCCGCCTGCGGCCGCTGCTGCCGGAAAGCTTCGCGCTGCACGCCAGCCCGCTCGCGCGTGCGCGCCTGCTCGCGGAGGCACTTGGAACGCCGCACCTCGACGACCGGCTCAAGGAGATTCATTTCGGCGAGTGGGAAGGCCGCAGCTTTGCCGACATCGGCAGCGCCATCGACGCCTGGGCCGCCGACCCGCTCGGCTTTCGCGCGCCAGGCGGCGAGTCGCCGCGTGAGATGGCGGCACGCGTGCTGCAATGGCTGGACGAGATCAGGCAAGAATCTGGAAATAGGGTATTTCCAGGCACGGCGCCCGAACACCTCGTCGTCATAGCCCACGGCGGCCCGCTGCGCGTCATCGCGGGCCACCTCCTCGGCCTGCCGCCCGAGCGCTGGCTGGGACTGGACTTCGGCTGCGGACAGGTGACACGCATCGACATGGAAAGCTGGGGCGTGGTGTTGAAGTGGTTCAACCGCGGATGAAGGTGAAGCCCCGATGACTTCCCTCTGGCTCATCACCGACAACAAGCCCGGCCATCGCAGCCAGCTGCAGGGGCTGGCGCAGGCGCTGGCGTCGCGCACGGCGGTCGAGGCGCACTGGATCGACGCCCCGGCCGGGCACAGCGCGCTGTGGCAGTGGCTGGGCGGCCACTTCCCGGCGGGCGCAGGACTGCCCGACCCGGATTTCATCCTTGTCGCCGGCCATCGCACCCACCTCGCCGGCCTTGCCGCACGACGCGCGCGCGGCGGCAAGCTCATCGCGCTGATGCGGCCCAGCCTGCCACTGGGCTGGTTCGACCTGTGCGTGATCCCGCAGCACGATCATCCGCCCGAGCGTGCCAACATCATCGCCACCCGCGGCGTGCTCAACACCGCCCACCCCAGCCGCGAGCGCGAAGTCGACAAGGGTCTGTTCCTGATCGGCGGGCCGTCCAAGCACCACGGCTGGAACAGTGCCGGCCTGCTCGCGCAAATCGACGCCATCCTCGCCGCCACACCAGGGATGCGCTGGACGCTGACCACCTCGCGCCGCACGCCGGCCGACACCGAGTCGGCACTGCTCGCCCTGCGCGAACGCGGCGTGGACGTACGCCCGGTGCGCGACACACCGTCCGGCTGGGCGATGGAACAGGTTGCGCGCAGTGCGCAGGCCTGGGTCACGGAGGACAGCGTCTCGATGGTGTACGAGAGCCTCACCGCCGGCGCAGCCACCGGGCTACTCTCGGTGCCGCGGCAGGGCGAAACGCGGATCACCGCAGGGGTGGCGCAACTGCAGCGCGAGGGCTTCGTCACCCCGTTTGCGGATTGGGAGCGGAAGGCCCGGTTACTCGTTCCGCAGACTCGCCTGTGCGAAGCCGATCGTGTGGCCGGGCTCATGCTGTCGCGCTGGCCGGGGTAGCCGCCGCGCTCAACCTGCATCCAGCGCGCAGGTACAATCGCGCCATGCCCGACGCCAACGAACACTCCGCACATATGCGGCCTTCGCGATGAAACCCCTGAAGGTCCTTCAACTCCTCCCCGCCCTCGACAGCGGCGGCGTCGAGCGCGGCACGCTGGAGATTGCGCGCGCATTGGTTTCGGCCGGGCATGAATCGGTGGTGCTGTCGAAAGGCGGGCGGCTGGTCGAGCAGCTGCAGCGCGAAGGCTCGCGCCACATCGCGCGCGACCTCGGGCGCAAGTCGCCGACCACCTTCCTGCAGTACCGCGCGCTGCGCAGACTTTTCGAGCAGGAGCGCTTCGACATCATCCACGCCCGCTCGCGCCTGCCCGCCTGGGTGGCTTGGCTCGCCTGGCGCGGCATGCCGGCGCACACCCGGCCGCACTTCGTCACCACCGTGCATGGCATGCACTCGGTGAGCCGCTACAGCGCCATCATGTGCGCTGGCGAGCACGTGATCGCGGTCAGCGACACGGTGCGCAACTACATCCGCACGCATTACCCGCCGTCGCGCTGGCCGCACCTCACCGATGACCGCATCACGGTGATCCCGCGCGGCATCGACCCGACGGAATTTCCGCGCGACTACCAGCCGTCGGACGAGTGGCTGGCGCGTTTCCACGCCGAGTTTCCGCAGATCGGCCAACGCAAGGTGCTGACGCTGCCGGGGCGGCTCACGCGGCTGAAGGGACATCACGACTTCATCACCCTCATCGGCAAGCTGGTCGCGGACGGACTGGACGTAATCGGGCTGATCGTCGGCGGCGATGACCCGAAGCGGCCGGGCTACGCGAAGGAGATTCGCGAACGCGTGCAGGCGGAAGGGCTGGGTGAGCGCATCGTGTTTACCGGGCATCGAAGCGACGTCCGCGAAATCTATGCGATCTCGGACTGCGTGCTGAGCTTGTCGAGCACACCGGAGTCGTTCGGGCGCACGGTGCTGGAGCCGCTGGCGATGGGGCGGCCGGTGGTGGGGTATGCGCATGGCGGGGTGGCAGAGATTCTGCGGGGGTTGTTCCCGCAGGGGGCCGTGGCGAAGGGGGATGTGGACGGCGCTGCAAAGCGCATTGATGCCGTTCTCACCGGTCACGCTGACTCCGCTCGAACCGCTCACCAGTTCAGCCTTGCTCAAATGCAGGCAGCCACGCTATTGCTCTACGCCAACATTGCAAGCAACCCTCAATTGCTCAGTAGCACTCAATGACCAGCCTCTACGACAACCGACGGGGCGCTACCCACGCCAATCTCGCCGTCGCCGCCCTGCTGGCAATCTTTTTCTTCAGCACCGCCGCCAAGTGGGCCACGACGCACATCGCGGGCGCCCTCATCGCTCTTGGACTCCTCGCCGCGCGGCGCGACTTCTGGCTATCGCCGCCGGCCCGTGCCTACACCGCCGTCAGCCTGATGTGGCTGCTCCCGGTGATCGGCGCAACCGCACTGCAGCACGCGCAGGACCTTGTGACCGCGACCCTATGGAGTAAACAAGCGACCCTGATCCTCCGGATCCTTGGAATCGGTCTCGGCATCTTGTTCATACTGCACAAGAGGTGGATAAGCCTGCGTCAGCTCACGATCATCGCCATGGGTTGTCTGCTAATCCACGGCCTCATCGGTATCGGCCAGTGGGCGCTTCATCCGGATACGGGGCTCGCCGCCTGGCGAACAATACGGATCGAGGGAATCGTAGGCAACCCCAATCCATACAGCTTCTACATGGCCCTGGGACTCGTGCTGAGCGCTGCCTTGTTGCATGATGACAGCACAACGAAACACCAGCGGTTGGCATTGTGGGCCTCTGCCGCCGTTTTCGTGCTCGGGATCGCAGGCAGTGGCTCACGTGGTGCAGTTCTCACCGCTACGGCTGGCATCGTAGTGCTTTTCCCGCCCACCACACCTCGTCGAATCGGCGCCTACTTTCTTACCCTAGGCTCGCTGGTCGTTGCCTATCTAACTAGCGGCTGGCATGACATCGACACTTACAGTGATGGCACCCGTGTCGCGGCACTGCGATTCAGCCTCGAGGCCATCTCCCAGCGCCCACTGGGCGGCTGGGGCTTCGGCTCCTACATTCACATTCCGGGGCATAGCGGCATCAACGCGCCACACAACATGCTGGCGGACTTGGCGCTGAGCAGCGGCATCCCCTCACTGGCCGCGTTCATGGGCTCACTCTTACTTGTCGGCTATCGACTGCTTCAGAGCCGGACATCACATGCACACACACTGCTGGCCCTGCTGACCTGTGCAGTTGTTGCCGGCACGCTCGAGTATTCGCTCCTCAGTTCCACTCACTTCCGCGGCCCCTGGGTGTTGCTCGTGGCGCTCACGTGCTATGCGACCAACCCGACACAAGGCCGCTGCGCCCTCTCCTCCGCAACCAGCCACTCAAAAGGAGCGCCTGCCTCGTGACTGCAAATCCGGCCCCGGTCAATATCCTCTGCCTTAAGTGGGGTACCCGCTATGGTCCTCACTACGTCAACACACTCTTCCGTTCGGTAGAAAGGAATCTCGACCGGCCGTTCCTGTTCCACTGCTGCACCGACGACCCGACCGGCCTTGACCCTGCGATCCGGATCATTCCGTTCCCTGAGAACCCGGGGGTAAAGCGAGGCTGGCCGGATATTCTCGTCAAGCTCATGGTACTGAAGGACGGCTTCGGAGACCTGCAAGGCCCAACCTTGTTCTTGGATGTCGACCTCATCATTCTGGGCAAGCTCGATTGCTTCTTCGACTACAAGCCCGGCGAGTACTGCATCATCCACAACTGGGTCAGCCGCCGCAAAGCGCTGCTTGGGCGTCGCCCGGCGGTAGGTAACTCCTCCGTGTTCCGCTTCGATGCCGGCAAGTCGAACGACGTCTATGCAACTTTCGTTCGCGAAATGGCCCATGCCGAAGACCGCCGCCAGTTCAACACTGAACAGGCCTTCCTCACGCATGCAATGCGGGAGGTTAACTGGTGGCCGGAAGAGTGGGTTCAAAGCTACAAGTGGAACTGCCGCCCCATCTTTCCGCTCAATCTGTTCGTCACCCCCACAGTCGCGCCCAACTGCCGCATTCTTGTCTTCCATGGACGCCCCGACCCTGACGAGGCCATCAAGGGCTTTTCAGACGGCAAGCCGCATCACTACACCCGCCCGGCTCCCTGGCTTGCACAGTACTGGAGCGACAAAGCATGATCGGGCCGCGCCCGCTTGCCGACGGGGTGCTTGTGATCAACCTCGACGAACGCAGCGATCGCTGGCAGCAGTTCACCAGTGAATCCCAGCCACTGCTCGGCTCGCTTCACGCCGAACGCATTCCGGCAGTCAAGGGCGTTGAACTGGTCGGCTTTGGCGAAGCGCCCTTCTTTCGGGGCCGCAAGCGTGACCGTACCTGGGCCGGGCGCGCGGGTTGCACGCTTTCTCACCGAGCAGCTATCGAAACGGCTCGAGATGCGGGCTGGCAGCGCGTGCTCATCCTTGAGGACGACGTTGAGATCGAAGCCGATTTCTCAAACCTCATCTCCCCTCTTAGCGAAGCGCTCGAGCGGGTCGACTGGGGCGTGTGCTACCTCGGTTTCACCGACCCGATCAGCCCATTCCAAGAGCATGCAAGGCTCACGGACCGCTACGCCCTAGCCCAAGTCTATGGCTGCAACACAACGCACGCCTACCTCGTACACGCACGAGCCTACCCGTTCCTACTCGACGCATTACCCGATCCCGCTGGTGTCTGGCACTGGCTGACGCGAAAGCGCGCCATTGATCGCTGGTATGCCCGCACACTTTCGAGTCATATGTCGGTCCTTGCTGTTACGCCTTCAGCCATCAATCAACAGGACGGCGTCTCTGACATTACCGGGCGCGCCTACGAAAAGGCGCACACAACCTCAGTACCTGCCGGCAGGACAGGCACACACCTTCAATTCCACCTGATGCGAGCACTACGTGCCGCGCATTTCGGAATCAGCGGGGCATACGACGAAGTACGCGGGCTCATCAAACGCATTCGGGGCTTCTGACGCAGCGCCCCCTACCACGCATGAACACCCAAGAAACTCAAGAGATCCGCATCAAGCTCCTCAGCAAGTGCAGGCCCGGCGATGATGGCGAGGACTGGCTGAGGCTATTCCCCAGGCGCGAACCGGTGTGGGGCAACTGCCGATTCGTGTTCGACCGCAACGAGCGCCAGTATGACTGGCTGGTCGTCTACGACGAACTCCCATCAGTTGCCGGCGAACGCCACTCTCTCTGGACGGAAGAGTTGGCCTGCCCCTCGGCTCACACACTGCTGATCACCGTCGAGCCCTCAACGATCAAGGCGTATGGTTCGCCATACCTGCGCCAGTTCCGCTGGATCCTGAGCGCCCAGGAAGCCTGGGCACTGGGCAAGCACCGGGGGCATATCTACCAACAACCGGCCCTCACCTGGTTTTACTCCACGCTCAGTCCCAGGGGCGACTACGACTACCTGGTACAGCACCCTCCACTGCACAAGACTCGCCAGATCGCCACGGTTTGCTCATCGAAGCAGCAGAAGCACACTCTGCACCATCTGCGCTTCGCATTCACCATGGCGCTGAAACAGCGCATGCCGGAACTCGACATCTACGGCCATGGCATGCAGCCCCTGGACGAAAAAGCTGATGCACTCGATACCTACCGCTACCACTTGGCGATCGAGAACTACGCAGGCCTGCATCACTGGACGGAGAAGCTGGCGGACACCTTCCTAGGAGCCTGCCTGCCCTTCTACTACGGCTGCCCTAACGTTGCCGCCTATTTCCCCGAGGACAGCTACATCCCCATCGACATCCGGGACTACGAGAGCGCGTTCGCGATCATTGAGCGCGCCTTGACCGACAATCTCTATGAGAAAAGGCTACCAGCAATCCTCGAGAGCCGCCGGTTGGTGCTCGAGAAATACGGTCCGATCTCAACCATATGCAGGATCGTCAACGAGAAGGATACGGGCGTCCGCTATACCGAAGCCCATGGCGTCATTCAAAGTCGAAACAGGCTCAAACGGCATCCCGTTCTGGGCTCGCGCTACCTTATCGAGAAACTCTACGTCCGCGCCCGTCACAAGCTTTTCGGCCAGTGAGCCCGTTCAACGGGTTAACGCCTGCCTGAGTCGGTAAAGCAAACCGCGGGGAAAAGGCCGGAATGCCTTGTGTATGCGGACTACCACATCGGATTCGGGCGCGGCCTGGTAGAGTGCCTCCGCCCAGTGGGCGGCCCATGCAAAGGGGTTGTACTCGTCCAGCACCCGGTTCCGCGCCTGAGCAACGGCAGCTATCTCATCCGGCGTCTCCGGAGCATCCAGCAGACGTTCGATGCGGTCCGCTGCAGCCTTGAAGTCCTCGCCATCGATCGCGCAAAAAGAATCCGGCGCAAAGAACTCACCCAGATTCGGGCATCCGAGATACACCGGAAACGCCCAGCCCAGATAAGCATCAGCGAGTTTCTCGGTCCAGTAGTTGGGTGCTCGAGTGTTCTCGAGCACCAGGTGATAGCGATAGGGCAGGATCGCGTCCAACTTGTCATCCACCGGCTCGAACCCTTTCCCATAGTGGACGATGCGGTCCCCAAGGCGCTGCTTGAGTGCATCGAGCAAAGCCAGCCTGTGCCTCTGACCTGGTGTGAAGTTTGCGCTCGAACACACCACCGCGATGCGGTTCTCCTTGACAGGCCGCTGCAGCAGCTTGAGGTGGTCGTAACCAAAGCGATACGTCCGCGTCTTCAGGTCAAGTCCGACATGCCAATTGAGCCCTGGCGGACCGAGGATCAACCCAGGGTGGCGAGACATCGGGTGCGTGTCGAGTACGTGCCCGAACTGCTTGTAGAAGCCCTGCGCGTAGAGCTTCTTTTCCAGCGGCTCGCCTGCAATGAACAGCGTGTTCCGCAGTGCGCAGCGGAACGTGTCATAGGGCCTCGCGTTGGCCAGAACAACCGAAAAATCAGCCCGCCCCCCTGGCGGCGGGTTGAGCTCAAGCCTCCAGCGCCCCCAGCGCAAGCCACCTGGACTCAGCAGGTCCATCCCGGCCGGAGCGAGATCCATATTCAGGCGCAGGACAAGACCTGCCCCGCGATCGGTCGATTCACTCATCAATACAGCTGCCCCAAGACCGTGGTTTTGTTGCGTCGACAGGAGCGTGGGATAATCGCGGGCTGTCATACGTCCTCGGGCCGGATTGTAACGCACGCGCCAGCCCGCCCCCCGCGCAAGCCAACCGTCACGCCCTCCTCCCAATGACCAAGACAGCCCTCATCACCGGCATCACCGGCCAGGACGGCTCCTATCTCGCCGAATTCCTGCTCGCCAAAGGCTACGAAGTCCACGGCATCAAGCGCCGCGCCTCGAGCTTCAACACCCAGCGCATCGACCACCTCTACCAGGACCCACACACACCCAACCCGCGCATGGTCCTGCACTACGGCGACCTCACCGACTCGTCCAACCTCACCCGCATCCTGCAGCAGGTGCAGCCCGACGAGGTCTATAACCTCGGCGCGCAGTCGCATGTGGCGGTCAGCTTCGAGTCGCCCGAGTACACCGCCGACGTCGACGCCATGGGCACGCTACGCCTGCTCGAGGCCATCCGCCTGCTCGGCCTGGACAAGAAGACCCGCTTCTACCAGGCCTCCACCTCCGAGCTCTACGGCCTGGTGCAGGAGACGCCGCAGAAGGAGACCACCCCCTTCTATCCGCGCAGTCCCTACGCGGTGGCCAAGCTCTACGCCTACTGGATCACGGTGAACTACCGCGAGGCCTACGGCATGTACGCCTGCAACGGCATCCTGTTCAACCACGAGAGCCCGCGCCGCGGCGAGACCTTCGTCACGCGCAAGATCACGCGCGGTCTCGCCAACATCGCACAGGGTCTGGAAAGCTGCCTCTACATGGGCAACATGGACGCGCTGCGCGACTGGGGCCACGCCAAGGACTACGTGCGCATGCAGTGGATGATGCTGCAGCAGGATCAGCCCGAAGATTTCGTGATCGCCACCGGGGTGCAGTATTCGGTGCGCGAATTCATTCGCTGGTCGGCGGCGGAGTTGGGCATCACGCTTCGCTTCGAGGGCAAGGGCGTGGAAGAGCATGCGGTCGTCGAACGTCTTGATGGTAACAAGGCCCCAGCGCTGAAGGCGGGCGACGTCATCGTCCGCGTCGACCCACGCTACTTCCGCCCCGCCGAGGTCGAGACCCTGCTCGGCGACCCGACCAAGGCCAAGGACAAGCTCGGCTGGACGCCGGAGATCACCGTGCGGGAGATGTGCGCCGAGATGGTCGCCGAAGACCTCAAGGTGGCGCAGCGGCATGCCTTCCTGAAGGCGCACGGGCACGACGTGCCAGTCGCCACCGAAAACTGACCAACCACCTTATAGTCGCCCCCGTGGGAGCGGGTTGTGACATTACCCAATCGCAGAATATGAACCTCACCGACACCCTCTTCGTCGCTGGCCATCGCGGTATGGTCGGCTCGGCCATCGTGCGCCAGCTGCAAGCGCTGGGCTGCACCAACATCGTCACCGCCGGCCGCGACGCACTCGACCTCACCGACCAGCACGCGGTCAATGCCTTCTTCGCTGCCCATCGCATCGACCAAGTCTATCTGGCCGCGGCCAAGGTCGGCGGCATCCACGCCAACAACACCTACCCGGCCGAGTTCATCCACCAGAACCTGATGATCGAGGCCAACATCATCCACGCCGCCCACACCCATGGCGTGCGAAAGCTGATGTTCCTCGGCTCGTCGTGCATTTACCCCAAGTTCGCCGAGCAGCCGATGAAGGAAGAGGCGCTGCTCACCGGCCCGCTCGAGCCCACCAACGAGCCCTACGCCATCGCCAAGATCGCGGGCATCAAACTGTGCGAGAGCTACAACCGCCAGTACGGCCGCGACTACCGCAGCGCCATGCCCACCAACCTCTACGGCCCAGGCGACAACTTCCACCCCGAGAACAGCCATGTCATCCCCGCGCTGATGCGGCGCATCCACGAGGCCAAGCTGGCGAAGGCGCCCGAGGTGGTGATCTGGGGCAGCGGTACACCGATGCGCGAGTTCCTGCATGTCGACGACCTCGCCGAGGCAGTGGTGCATCTGCAGAACCTCCCGCAGGAACGCTACATCCGTGAGACCGAGCCGATGCGCTCGCACATCAACGTCGGCACTGGCACCGATGTGACCATTCGCGCGCTGGCCGAGGCGCTGGTCCAGGTCATTGGCTATGAGGGCAGGCTCGTCTTCGACACGACCAAGCCGGACGGCACGCCGCGCAAGCTGATGGATGTGAGCCGGCTGCTACGGTTGGGCTGGCAAGCCCGCGTCTCCTTGGTGGAGGGGCTTCGCGAGACGTATGCGTGGTTCCTGGCGAACAGCCAGACGACTCGAAGTTAGCCTCCTGCAAGCACGAGCACTGAACTGCCTTAGGCCCTGCCTATCGTCAAAAAAGATCATAGCGCACGATGCAACAGCCCCCTCGCCCCGGCGTTGACCAACATGCCGCGAGTATCCGTTATCGCCCCGATATCGACGGCATCAGGGCCCTTGCGATCGCAGCGGTCGTCGCGTTTCACTTCTTCCCCAACAGCCTGCGTGGCGGCTTCAT
The DNA here is from genome assembly GCF_052598215.2 of Thauera sp. ZXT1-4. Lineage (NCBI taxonomy): Bacteria > Pseudomonadati > Pseudomonadota > Betaproteobacteria > Rhodocyclales > Zoogloeaceae > Thauera > Thauera sp. ZXT1-4. The sequence goes on from NZ_JBQWSN020000004.1 coordinate 90,858, forward strand.
CGGGGTGGACGTGTTCTTCGTCATCTCCGGCTTCCTGATCTCCAGCATCCTATTTCGGGGACTGGATGGCGGCCAACTGAGCTTCATGAGCTTCTATGCGCATCGGGCAAGACGGATCTTCCCGAGCCTCATCGTCGTCCTCCTCGGCACCTTCGCCTGGGGCTGGCTGGCCCTCCTGCCGGCCGACTTCGGTCAGTTGGGCAAGCATATCGCCAGTAGCGCGGCCTTCATGCAGAACATCGTGCTGCTGACCGAGACCGGATACTTCGATACCGCCTCGGACAGCAAGCCCCTGCTCCACCTCTGGTCGCTCGCCATCGAAGAGCAGTTCTACCTTCTCTATCCCGTCGTGCTCTGGGCAACATGGCGCCTCCGCCTTAGCAGGGCGGGGACGATCGCACTGCTTTGTGCGGGCTCCTTCGGCCTGATGATCTCCTTGACCGCGAGCAAGCCCGAGGCGACTTTCTTCCTGCCCTTTACCCGGTTCTGGGAACTGCTCGTCGGTGCGCTGCTCGCGATCCTGGTCGAGCGCGGCCTCCTCGACACCGACCAGCACGTCAACATGCAGCGCATGCCCGATATCCTGTCCGCATCGGGGCTGCTCCTGATCGCCACCGGCCTCCTGCTGATCCACAAGGGCGTCGCCTTCCCGGGCTGGTGGTCGCTCTTGCCCACGCTCGGCGCGGCACTTGTGATCCTCGCCGGCCCGCAAGCACGACTCAACAAGACCATCCTCGGCCACCCATGGATGGTCTCGATCGGCCTGATCAGCTACCCCTTGTACCTTTGGCACTGGCCGATCGTGTCGTTCACGCGGATGGCGGTTCAGGACACGCCCTCGGTCGCGCTACGCTGCGCCGGGCTGGCCCTCAGCGTGGCACTCGCTTACCTGACCTACCGATTTATCGAACACCCCATCCGCTTCGGCAAGCACGCCCGCGCCAGGACGCTCGCGCTCTGCCTGGTGTTGGCCGCCATCGGCGCCCTAGGCCTCGACACGCACATGCGAGACGGACGCCCCGACCGCTACCCCGAACAGGTCCGCATGCTGCTTCAGCCCGACGACTACGACACGTGGTTCGCCGGCGTACGCACCGGCCGCTGCCACCTCCAGACGGCGGACGCACACGCGCGCGACCTCGACTGCATCGAGGATACGCGCCCGCTCGTCATGCTCTGGGGCGACTCGCATGCCGCCTCGCTGTATCCCGGCCTGCGCCACCTGCAATCCGGGCGCGACTTCGGCATCGCCCAGTTCACACAGGCCGGCTGCGGCCCCGTCCTCGCGTTGCCCGTCCTGCTTCACAAGAAGAACTGCAATGCGCTCAACCTCGAGGTACTCGACGAAGCGCGTCGCCTGCAGCCAGACATACTTATCCTGCACGGTGCCTGGATGCATCCGCACTGGCCGCTCGACATCCCGACCCTCGAGGCGAAGCTGCGACAGACACTCGAGACGGTGAAGAACGCCCTGCCGCACACACGAGTCGTGGTCGTCGGCCCGGTGCCACAATGGCGCGACTCCGTGAACAAGCTCCTTTACGCACAATGGCTGCAGGACCCACTACATCGCTATCCTGCGCAGTACATGCAGTACGGTCAGCTTACCGAACTCGTCGACTACGAGCGTGCGCTCGAAGCCGTTGCGCTTGCGGCGGGCGTCCGCTTCATTTCCGCCCGTGCACCGCTGTGCACCCGCGAGGGCTGCATGACGCGCACCGCTCCGGACATCTCCGCTCCGGCGATGTACGTCGATTTCGGCCATCTCACCGCTGACGGCGCACGCGTCCTGCTCAACGCCCTGCATGACGCGCTCTTCGAGGGCGTCATGCCCGTTCCTGCACGGCCCGACTGAGTAAGACCGGCGGCAGAGGCCCGCCCTCCGACACCGGTCGCGCGCCCGGGACTCAGGCCGTCACCGCGTGGACCGCGGCCGCGACCGCGGCCCCCACCGCGATCCCCGCAAGGATCTCGAAGCGGCTATGCCCCATGCGCTCCCACAGCGCGCGATCTCCTGCAAGGGCATTGAGGGCGGCCGCCTGCTTCCCGACCTGCCGACGAAGACCATTGGCGTCGAGCACCACGATGAACGCGAGCGTCACCGCCACCCCGAACGCCGGATGGCCGACGCCCTCCCTCAGGGCAACAAGGGCGGCCATGCTCGTGACAATGGCGCTGTGGTTGCTCGGCAGCCCCCCGTAGCCGATAAGGTCGAATGCCAGGCGCCGGGCCCGGACGCAGTTGATCGCGAATTTGAGTCCGCCGGCGACCAGCCAGGCGAGCATGGGGGTGAGCGCATACGCGAGATCCATGATCAACCCTGCACCGGCCACAGGGCCCAACAGCAGGCCCCGACCCAGAGTACGACAGTGACCAACAACTGCCAGTCGGCCAGCACCGCATCCGTCGGGGACTCGCCGCCATCGAGCGCCTCCACCACGAACCAGTAGCGGAACAACCCGAAAAGCACCAGGGGCACCGTGATCACCAGCGAGGGCTTGGCCGACATCACGAACAGGCTGTAAAACAGAAGCGCACCCGTCGCCGACATTTCTGCGTAACGGTCCACAAGCGACACGGAGTACTTCTCGAGCACCTCGCGGCCGTCGGCGCCACGCTGGCTGAGTTCTTGTCTGCGCTTGACGGCCGCCAGGTAGAGCGCGAGGCACAGGGTCGTAATGAACATCCAGGAAGACACGGGCACCGCCAGCGCCATGGCGCCGGCATACACCCGCAGCACGAAACCGATGGCAATGACGAAGATATCCACCACCGGCTGGTACTTGAGGACAAACGTATAGGCCAGGTTGAGCAGCACGTAGGCTACGATGATCGTCATGACCGCGGGCGCGACGAACCAGCCGCCCAGCAGGATGGCATAGAGCCCCACAAGCAGGGTCGCGGCCGCGGGCACGGACACCTGCCCCGCAGCCAGCGGGCGTGTTCGGGACTTCGTCGGATGCAGGCGATCGCGCGCCACGTCGCGCATGTCATTGACGACGTAGGCCGCGGACGACGCCACGCAGAACAGCAGCAAGGCCCCCAGCGCACGCCCCAGCGCCTCGCTGTCGAGAAACTGCCCGGTGAATACGAGCGGGGCAAGCACGAAGCCGTTCTTGATCCACTGCTTCGGTCTCATCAACCGGACCAGGCCAACGAGCCTGGCTAGAGGAGAGCTAGCCATTACGGTACCATTCATGGCTCATTGGACGTCGGCGCGATCATTGAATGTTTGCCTCTACTAAGCTGACGATTAACTATGCGATTTTCGCACTCATCGCAACCGCGGCAAACATCGGGGCGCAAGAGATCACAATCCGCAGCTACGGCGGCCGGTTCAGCCTCCTTGGCGCACTTGTCGTCGGTACCGGTGTCGGCCTTGTGGTCAAGTACCTCCTCGACAAGCGCTACATCTTCCGATTCCGCGCCCGCGACGTCCACCACGACTCCGTGACCTTCGCGCTCTACACCGCCATGGGGCTGCTGACCACCCTCGTTTTCTGGGGGTTCGAGTTCGCTTTCCATCTCGCATTCGAGACCCGGGAGATGCGCTACGTAGGGGGCGTTCTGGGCCTGCTCATCGGCTACGTGACGAAGTACCAGCTCGACAAGCGCTATGTGTTCCGTACGGAGACCGCATGAGGCAGGTATCGTCGTGGGGGCGGCTCGACGCCCCGGCCCACCGGGTCATCCGCCTGACCGACCCAGAAAGACTGCCGGAACAGCTCCGAAGCGGACCGTTTCCAGGGCTGGCCTACGGCATGGGGCGCAGCTACGGCGACGTCTGCCTGAATCCGGACAACACGCTATGGGAGACGGCCGGTCTCGATCATTTCGTCGCCTTCGACGACCGCAGCGGCCTGCTGGTGTGCGAGGCTGGCGTGCTGCTGCGGGACATCCAGCGGCTGACCCTGCCGCGAGGCTGGATGCTGCCGGTCACCCCAGGCACGCAGTTGGTGACCGTCGGCGGCGCGATCGCCAACGACGTTCACGGCAAGAACCACCACCTGCAAGGCACCTTCGGCGAACACGTCCGGCGCCTGACCCTCGTACGCACGGACGGAACAACCCTCGAGTGCGGGCCGGACCAGCAGGCCGACTGGTTCGCCGCCACCGTGGGCGGGCTGGGCCTGACCGGCGTGATCGTGCGGGCAGAACTCCAGTTGCGAAGGGTCGCCGGGCCGTGGCTGGAAACCGAAGCTCTCCCCTTCGAAAACCTCGAGGCCTTCTTCAGCCTTGCCGACCATTCCGTCGCCGGCTGGGAACACACCGTGTCATGGATCGACTGCATGGCGAGCGGGCACACGCGCGGCGTGTTCATGCGGGGCCGGCCCAGCGCAGCCGAAGGGCGCCGCAGGCCGAGGACACGCATGCTGCGCATGCCCTTCGTCCCCCCCGTATCCCTGGTGAACGCCCTCTCGTTGCGACCGTTCAACCAGCTCTACTACCTACTCAACACACGGCGACGCGGCCGTACGCTCACGCATTACGAGCCCTTCTTTTATCCGCTCGACAACCTGCTCGACTGGAACCGGATGTATGGTCCTCGGGGCTTTTATCAGTATCAGAGCGTGGTCCCGCAGGATGCCGGCCTCGATTCGACAAAGGCCATGCTCGCGGAGATCTCCCGCGCCGGAGAGGGCTCCTTCCTGGCGGTCCTGAAGACGTTCGGCGAGCGCGCACCGATCGGAATGCTGAGTTTCCCGCAGGCCGGCGCCACCCTAGCACTCGATTTTCCCAATCGTGGCGAGCGAACACTTGCGCTCCTTGCGCGGCTCGACGCCATCGTGCTCGAAGCCCGGGGCCGCCTCTATGCGGCCAAGGACGCGCGGATGCCGCGCACGCTATTTGAAGCCGGCTATCCTCGCCTGCCCGAGTTCTTGCACTACCGCGACCCCGGCATCAGCTCCGGCCTCTCGCGACGCCTCCTGGGACACTGAATGCGCAGCACAAAGAAGATCGTCATTATCGGCGCGACTTCATCCATCGCCGAGCATTGCGCCAGGCACTGGGTGCAGGCCGAACCAGTGGATCTGAGCCTGCTCGGTCGAGATCTCGGACGACTCGACCGCATCGCGGCCGATCTCGGAGTCCGCAGCCCAGCTTCCACCATCCAGACACAACAGGCCGACTTCCTCGATCCTGCCACCATCCAGGCCACCGTGGACGCGATCGTCGCCCGGGGCTGCGTGGATATCGTCCTGATCGCCCAAGGCTCGCTACCCGACCAGCCCGCCTGCCAGGACGACCTGTCGGCCTGCAACGACGCCCTGCAAATCAACGCTATCTCCCCTGTGCTCTACGCCGAGGCCTTCGCGAAGCACCTGGCCGCCGCCGACCACGGCACACTTGTCGTCATCGGTTCGGTGGCCGGCGACCGGGGGAGAAGATCGAATTATGTCTACGGTGCCGCGAAAGGACTGGTCGCCCGGTACCTGCAGGGCCTGCAACACCGTTTCGCGAACACCGGCGTCCAGGTGGTACTGGTCAAGCCCGGCCCGACCGACACCCCGATGACCGCACACCTGAAGCGCCAGGGCGCCCGGCTCGCCCCGGTCCAGGTCGTCGCCGAACAGATCGTTGCAGCCGCAGCTGGCGGAACGTCGACCCGCTACACCCCGCGCAGGTGGCGGCTGATCATGCTCGTGATCATGCACCTGCCCGCCTTCGTGTTCAAAAAGCTCAACATCTAGCGGCCGGCCCACCCGGCCGGCATCGACGACGCCACGAAGCGCAACACTGCCTCAATGCCACCAGCCCGGACCTTGCCCGCGATGTCCGCCGGCACGCAACCGGGGTCGGCCAGCACCACGGGCAGACCGCAAGCCAGCGCATCCGCGGCGCCCCGCTCAACGTCGCCCGCAGCGCGACACCCCAAGTACAGATCGGCGCCCAGCATCCAGCGCTCGAAGCCCGCATCCTCGCGCACGAACAGGCGCCGCGCGGCCATCGGTACGCGCAAGACATCCCCCATGGCCGCGCCCCACACCGCATCGAGTTCCCCGAGCCAGAGAAAAGCGACGCCATTGCGCGCCGCGGCAACCCCCTCCGCCACGCGGGCGAAGTCCGCCAGGCCGCTGCGCGCATCGCCTCGCCCCATCCCGATCACGAGACACGTCGAGTCGGGCAGACCAAGTGCCTCCCGGCACGCGACCCGCAGCTCGGCACGCAGGCGCGCCGCTTCCTCCCCTTCACCCAAGGCGACGGCCCAGCGCCCTTGCCAGTCGCCTGCGGGTTGCCAGGCCTGCGCCGCACGGCTCGCCGCCGGCGCACCCCCGACCACAGGGGTCGGGGCCAGACTCCGTCCGCCCGGCCGGGACCGACCGCGGCGCCCACGCAGGGCGATCGCCACCCTGCGCAAGGGGGCCGTCAGCCGCCACGACGTCGATGCGCGCACCGCCGCGACCTGCTCCTCCACCTCCGACAGGCGCCGACGCAGGCTGTCGGCCTGTTCCCGCTCCGTAGCCAACGCCACCTCCAGGCTGGCGATGTAGCCCTTCAGGCCCGCATCCCCGGCACGCCATGCGCGATGCAACGCCTCGATCTCGCGCATTCGGAACCCCAGCCAGGATCGCGCCTCATGCAAGCCGGAGAACGCCCGCCACAGCAAGCCGCTCCCTCTTGCCGGCACACGTTCGGCTTCCGCCACCCCCGGCAACGCGCGGTAATCCGCCACCATCTGGGCGGCCGTCCGCGTCGGTCGGCCCCTCAGCACCGCCGATGCGGCATCCAGGCGCTGCGGGTCCGCCGCCAAGGTGCGCAACACCTCAAGGATCTCGGACGCGTTCGGCGGCACACGCCACCCCGTCACGCCCTCTTCGATTCGCTCGGCGAACGCGCCGAGATCGGTCGCCACCACCGGAATCGCCAGCGCCTGCATCTCACTCAGCGTGTAGCTGAAGGACTCAGGCAGCACCGCCGGCAGCAGCGCGCACTCGGCGCCGAATGCCGCGACGTGCGCAGCCAGTTGCGCCGGCCGATAGTCCGTCACGATCCGCACATGGGGCAAATGGGCAAAGGCAGTGCCGAACTCGCCGCACCCCAGCAAAAGCACATCGGCAAAATCCGTCAGTTCGGGCAGCAGGGCCTGCACCAGCGCCAAACCCTTATGCGGCGCCAGACGGCCCGGCACCACGACCCGCAATCGCGGCGTGCCACGCTTTACCGCCGCCGCGTTCGACAGCGGCGGCGGACAGAGCGCAAGGCCGTGCGGCACCTTGTGCCAGCGCACGGCCGCCAATGCCGGCAGCAGCGTACGGTAGCGCTCGAACACCGACTGGCTGGGCGCCGTCACAACCACGCCCGGGCCCACCAGCGCGCGCGCAAAGACCTCGCGCACGTCCATCCACGCCTGCGGCGTGGCCTGATGCCAGAACACGTTCATGGGGTTCTCGGCAAAGCAGCGGACCAGGCGCGATGCATCGCATACCTCGCAGGCTTCGCCGAACCAGCCGAACAACGCCGGACAGAAGGGAAACAGGTCGTGCAGCACGACGACGGTCGGCCGACCGCTCTCGAATGCTTCAAGGGAGTGGCCGATCAACGACGACACAACCACCACCTTCACATCGCAGGCCCCCAGCACCTCGTCGAAGACCGCGCGCCACGGTGCATGACGCGGGGCGCAGAAATCTACCGGCTGAGCCAGGTCCCAGGCCAGCAGCACCTCATCCGACACTGCCGGTTCGAGCAACTCCAGCCGCACTCCGGCATCGTTGCGCCCGGTTCGCGAACGCAGGCACAGATGACGCGCCTGCACATCGGCGCCCGCCATGTCGTGCACCCAGCGCGCGGTTCCGCCGCCCCAGCCGTGGAGCAGGTGCAGCCAGACCGGCAAGGCATCCGCCGACGCATCGCATCGACCGCTTGTCGGCCAGTCTTCCATTCCTGCAAAGCTGTGCAAGGGCGGCGCCGGCGGCAACGGCGGCATCGCTCCCCGCACCGGTTCGGCGGCACGCTCCGCGTCCAGCGCAGCCGCCTCGTCGCCGCCCTGCGCCGTGCGCGCGGCATCGATTGCCGCGCGCAACGGCTGCAGGGGATCGGCCGCGATGAAATTCCGCACGACGCGATCGTATTCGGGATGGAGCCGGCGCAGGGCTGCCGCCCCGGCCGCCATCAGTGCCTCCCGGCCCGGGCCGAAACTCACCCCACCCTTGTGGTAAACGAATACGTCCGCGCACAGCAGGTTGCGCCAGCCCGCCTTCGCGGCGCGTCGGCACAGGTCGTTCTCCTCTCCGTAGCCTCTTCCGAACGCCGCCTCATCGAGCGCCCCGATCTGCGCCACGCACGCGCGACGGACGAACATGCAGAACCCCACGCCAGTCGGAAGGTCGGCCACCACCCCGGGCAGCGTCCGAGCGAACAACGCATCGAGGGCGGCCAGCCCGAGCGTGCCCGGCACTTCGCCGGTCCAGCCCTCGTAAGGGTAGGAACAGATCGTCGCATTGTTGGAAAACGGCGTGATCGTGCCGGCATCGGGATGCGCCGACGCACAGCGCGCAATGCGTGCAAGCCAGTCACCCGCCACCTCGGTATCGCTGTTGAGCAATACGACGTCCCGCTCGGGATGCAAGGCCAGGGCGCGATTCACTGAGCCGACGAAGCCGCGATTGCGCTCATTGCGCAACAGGGTGATTCGCCCCTCTGCCGCCAGCCCGGCCAACCACGCCGACAGCGCCGGCTCGGGCGAGCAGTCATCCACCACGACCAGTTCGTGGTCCAGGCCACCGCCCGCCAGCACCGAGCCCAGGCAGCGCCGCACAAATGCCTCGCCGGCATAGACCGGCACAATCACATCGATCAAGACCCACCTTCGTAAAAGGAACCGACCCGCCCACGATCGTTCCGCCGCAGGTCGCAAACCACGGATGATACTCGCCCCCCAAACCACAGCGCCGCGCATTCGACAGTGCGCAGGCCCTTATATACACTCCCCGCGCGCTCCTTCCGTTCCTGCCAATGCCACTCCGTTTCGCCCGCGCGCTACTCCTCCTCGCCCTGCTCCTGACCGCGGTCGGCATCTTCGTACCGTTCCTGCCCACCTTTGCCCGGGACGGACTGGACGAATCCTGGATGCTGGGCATGAATGCCGCCCTCGCGCAGGGGCTCATCCCCGGCCGGGACATCGTCTTCACCCTCGGCCCCTACGCCGCCATCTACACCCGGAACTACCATCCCGGCACCGATGCCGGCATGCTTTGGGGATCGCTCTACCTGGCGCTCTCGTTCGCCTTCCTCCTGCACGGGCTGTGCCGGCAGACCCGATGGCCGCTGCGCGTGGCCACCCTGGTCGTGTTCGCTGGCCTGGCGTACTCGCGGGATGCGCTGCTGCTCTTCCTGCCGCTGCTCGCCGGCGCCTACACCTACCGGACCGCGATCCAGTCGCACCGCACCGACAGCGGCGAGCGCGCCCTGCTCGCGTCGCTCGCGCTGGCTTACGCACCGTTCGGGCTGCTGGTCATGATCAAGGGGTCCATGCTGGTCGCCTGCGTCTTCACGCAGTTGCTGTCCACCGCCCTCTTCGTCGCGTTGAAGCAACACCGGACCGCACTCGTCATCCTGCTCGCCCCCGTGCTGTCCGCGTTCGCCTGGTGGACGCTGGCCGGACTGCCTGTGGCCGCTCTGCCGGACTACTTCATCACCATCGTCCCGATCATCGCGGGCTACGGCGAAGCCATGGCCACGAACGGTCCGCTCGCGGAGGTCATTCTGTTCGTGGCGCTTTCAGGCGCCCTGCTGGCCTATCTCGCGATGGCCGAGAAGGCGCGAGGCCCAGTCGCCCTCTACCTCATCCTGTTGTTCGCCGCCGCCGCCTTCCTCGCCTTCAAGGGCGGCTACATCCGCCACGACAACCACGTCGGCCATGCCCTGCTCGCCGCCTGCCACCTGCTGCTCGCCGCCCTGCTGGCCTGTCTGCTCAGGCCTTCACGCACCGCGCTGGCGCTGCTGTGCGCAAGCCTCCTCGCCTGGCTCGGCAGCAGCGCCTTCCACGCGCTGCCGCGCCACAACCTGGCGCTCATTCCCCCGACTTTCGTGATGACCGACCATGCCCTGCTCCAGCGTCATCTGGCGGCACGCGAATGGGGCGCAGCCACCCGGCTCACCCTCGCCGCCGGGGCCCGGCACCTCGTCGAGACCACATGGTCAACCTACGCGGATGCGGCCCGGGGCCTGGCGCTGCGCCTGCAGGCACCGCACGGTCTCGAAGCGCAGCACGCGCAACACATGAACGCGCTGGCCACACAATCCGGATTCCCCCCGTTCGCCGGCAGCACGGACATCTATTCCTTCCGCCAGACGCGGCTGATCGCCTCCGGCAATCACTGGGCGCCCCGACCAGTCTTCCAGAGTTACACCGTCTACACGCCTGAGCTCGCCGAGTTGAATCGTCGACACCTCGTCGCCGACGACGCCCCGGACAACATCCTGCTGCGACTGGAGCCCATCGACCGCCGTCTCCCCGCGCTGGAAGACGGCCCGAGCTGGACCGCACTGCTCTCCCACTACCGTCCGGTCGCGTTCGTCAGCGGCTACCTGCACCTGGAAAAAAGCGCCCGCCCGGAACCGGCGCCGATGCAATCGCTTGGCACCCGGCGCCACATCCTCGGCCAACGCATCGAAGTCCCGGGCACAGCCGCCCGGCTGTTTGCCCGCATCGACGTGCGTCCGACGCTGGCCGGACGCCTCATCGGCCTGCTGTACAAGACCAGCCCGCTGAGCATCACACTCGAACTGCACAACGGCGACACGCGCCACTACCGTTTCGTCGCCGGCATGGGGCGCGCGGGCTTCGTGCTTTCGCCCTTCATCGGCAGCGCGGCCGATTTCGCCCTCCTGTACGCACCGTCCGACGCGTTGGACGGCCAACGCGTCCGGGCCATCACCCTCGATGGCGATGTCAGGCGCTGGCAGACCGATTTCGCGCTCGAGCTCGATGCGCTGCCTTCCGCCGGCATCGCGACAGCGCCGCTCCCCGGCCTGACCCTCCCACAACCGATACCGGCGAACCTGCCGGTCCACGAGGCCACTCACTGCGATGGCAACCTGGAACAGCTCAACGGGCTGCGTGCGCACTCCGCACAGGCCGTCACCGGCATGCTGCACGCGTCAGGCTGGCTCGCCCGTTCGGCCGCGCGCGGCGAGCCCGCGCGCGGCATCCAGCTCATCCTCACCGCCCCCTCGGGGGAGCGCTATCGCCTGCGCACGCAGACGGACCCGCGGCCCGACATCGCCGCCTACCTGGGCCAGCCCGAGCTCGCCGCCGGCGGCTTCATCGTCGCCGCCGACGTGCGCGGTCTGGAGGGCCCGTACACCCTGCGCATCGCACACGAGGACAATGGCATTGTTCAGCACTGTGCCGGTCCGGCCATACCGCTGCAATTCGGGCGCGGCATCACGACCGGCCACTAGAACGGGCCGTAAGCTTCGGCGCGTTCGATCCAGTACGCCTTGCCGGCGTCGTCCGGCTCGTTGCGCCAGATCACCATCAGGTGCGGCCGGCCGGTATGGCGGAACCCCACGCGCAGGTCGACCTTCTCCGCCTGCTTGTCGCCGACGTAGCCCCAGATGCCGATCAGGTCGTCGGGCAGCAAGGCAATGCTGGCGCGCAGCAGCGCTTCCGCCACACCGCCATTGGCCCGGATCAGGTCCCGGTCGCCGGACGGCATGCGCCGATACAGGCGCTCGTCAATCACCAGGCCGCCGCCCATCGCCTGTCCTTCCCAGATCTCGAAATGAACATAGCCCAAGGGCAGCAAGGTTCCATCCGTTCCCTTGTAGAACGCGACGAAGTGTTTCGGCGACCCGGGAAAGGAATCGGTCGAGAAGCGTCGGCGAAACAGCGCACCGACTAGAAAATCGGCATCGACCACTTCGACGACACGGAAGAACGCCGCAAAGTCCCGCGCCGGCGCTTCAGACTCGTCGACGCTCACCGTCACGGCCGGTGCGACCGGCACGGCGTCCGTCACCCGTGCGGGCGCAGGCGCGGTGCGCCGCAGGCACGCCTTCAAGCATGACCAAACACCCATCGTCTCAACGCTCCCCTCGTTCAACCGCGTCCAGCAAGGCCGCGAACTCGTCCGGCGTCCGCCAGTGCCAGCCGCACACGAAGCGCGGGATGTCCCACACCGGTGCAGCCGGGGACGCCGCCGAACCACCGGTACCGAACGCCGCACGGACGCCGATGCGGGCCGCATTCTGTGGAAAGTACACATCCCGCACGTAGGGCGGCACATGGCCATACGGGTAGGCGAACAAGGGCAGCGCCCGTCCCGCGCACAGGCGGTCGATCTCGACCTGGGCCTCGGCAATCTGCGCCTCGGCATCCTCGAAGGTGTTCACGTGCAGGAAGGAGCCTTTCAGGTTGTCGCGCTGGCGTACCCGTTCCAGGGTGTCGTGCACATGGTCCCAGCCATGATTGCCGATGCCCAGCACGCGACCCGCTGCGGCCGGCGCCCACCAGTCATCCTCCCACTCGCGGCGGCCCGCGCCACAGCTCACATCCAGCACCCGGCGCGCCTCGGCCGAGGCCAGTACGAAGGACACCGCCATCGGCCCTTCGCCCACCACCTCGATCTCCGCGCGCGCCAGCACCGTGTGCATCGACGGCACCAGCGCCCCGTCCGCGCCCGGCAAGTCGCGGTAGTCGTGGTCACGCCCGTCATCGAAGCTCAGGCCCACCAGCTTGCGCCCCGCCAGTTCGCGTACCGGCCGTTCGCCGCGCAGCGCCGCCACCAGCGTCGGCAGGGGCAGCACCGCGTAGCCGCGTCGCGCAAGACTGGCCAGGTCGGCCTCCAGCGCAACGTGGTCGTTACCCTCGTAGGTCGAGGTCGACATCGTCCAGCTGTGATAGCACAGCACCGGCACCCGCCAGCCCGGCTCCGCCCCTGCATCGCCGGCCTCTCCGGCCGGCGCTCGTTCAGGCGACTCGCCCCACAGGCGGCGCAACACGTTCCTCAGCATATCCGGCGTTCCACTCAATCCGATTCCGTTCCCGTACACGCCACGGCACCGTCCGCCGTCACCATCGGCTTACGGAAGCATAGCAAGGCATTGTCATCCCAGGCCCAGGTCTGGTTGACCTCCCACAAGCGGCGCACCGCATGCTCGAGTGCATCAACGCGCGCCCGTTCGGCCTGCAAGGCATCCCGCGTTGCCAGTCCCAAGCGGGCTAGTCCCCGATGCAGCCAGCCGTGCGGCGCAGGCGCGGCGGGCGGCGGCAAGGGCGGCTCCAACTCGAACGACACCACCCGGCGGCCAGGCACGCGCTGTCCGTCGTGTGCCAACGCCAGCCCGCAGGCCGCCGCCATCACCGTCACCAGATCGGGGTGGTAGAAGCGCACGTGCTCGGGGTCGCGCCAGAATCCCAGCAGCTGGCTGCGGATCGACTCGGGATCGGGAAAGACGAACACGGCCACGCCGCCGGGACGCAGCGCGGCTGCCGTACGGCGCAGCAGCAACTCCGCCGCGTCGACGGGCAAGTGCTCGATGAAGTGCGAGCAATACACGCCATCCCAGGCCGCCTCCTGTGTCGCCAGGAACGCCAGCGCATCGGCTTCCACCACCGTATGGCCGAGGCTGCGCGCGAAACGCACACTCATCGGATTGCGCTCCACGCCAGTCGCCGCCAGTCCCTGGCGCGCCAGAACCTCCAGGAACACGCCGGTACCGCACCCGAGATCGAGCACGCGCTCGCAGCCACCGAAATGCGCGGCGTAACGCGCCTGCATCGCCAGCAACAGGTTGTGATCGCGATTCCCGAACGCATAGGCCTCGTAGCCGAAGCCCGCGATCTGCGGCCCGACGGCGGGTGCCAGCGGCGCGGCACCGTCCGCGCCTTGGTCTGCCGGCACGCACGCCGGCAACCCGGGCAGCAGGGTGCGCAAGGCCGTCTCGTCTGCCGCGTCGGCGGGCGGCAGGCAGCGCGTTGCCGCGCGCAGCAGGCCCTGCAGCCAGCGCAGGGACGACGCATCGCGCGCCACCCGATGTGCCGCCGGCCATCGCAGCATCACCGGGAACCCGAGCGCCAACGCGACCCGCGCCAGCTCGGCCGACACGCCCGACAAGGCCTCGACCACCACGCCGCGCGGCTTCACGCCCAGCAGGAGACCGACAAATTCGCGCAGGGGTTCGAAGGGCGCGAAGTGCGCGCGCAGCGTCAGATCCTCGGCGCCCAGCATGAAACGGCGCACCCCGCCATCCGGCAGGTGCCAGACCATCACATTCGCATCACCGCCCGGTTCCTCGCATACTCGCAGCATCCATTCTCCTTCGCTGGCATCGCCCAGGTCCGCGCGACCGACAACGCACCGGCCCCATTCCTGTTGCTCCGCACCATGGCGGGCAATGCTACTACAATCCCGTCTTTTGCCCTGCCGCGGCACGCTCAATCATGGACACCGCCCAACTCATCGACGCAGCCTGCAGCCTGCTCGACCACGGCCAGCGCAGCCAGGCCGCCGCCTGCCTGCAGGCCGCACTGAAGCTCGCGCCCGGCAACCTCGTCGCCCACAATCTGCTCGAAGAACACGATCTCGAGGGGGCACTTGGCCGCGCCTTCGGCATCGAGGGCCGCATCCATCCGCAGGACGACATCTTCCGCTTCTTCGCCGGGCACCCCAGCTCCACCAACCCGGTGCGGGACTACCTCGCCGACGGCTGGCGCACGCTCTCCGAACTGCGCGACCTGCACGAAAGGCTGGATCGCAAGCTGGGCGCCACGCCCCGCTTCCTCGAATTCGCCAGCGGCCACGGCCGCTTCACCCGCCACCTGGTCAAGGCCCTGCCGGCCGGCAGCCTGTGCGTCTCCGACATCCTGCCCGGCAGCACCGAGTTCCTGCGCGAGACCTTCGGCATCGACGGCTTCCCCTCCTGTGCCGAGCCCGAACAGCTCGACACGCAGGGCGAGTACGACACCATCTTCGTGCTCTCGCTGTTCAGCCACCTACCCGACGGCCTGTGGCAGCGCTGGCTGGCACGGCTGTACCGCGCGCTCGCGCCCGGCGGCATGCTCATCATCACCACGCACGGCGAACATTGCGCCCGCCTTGTCGGCCTCGACCTGCCCGCAGAGGGTTATCACTTCATCCCCAGCAGCGAATCCACGCTGCTCGACCCCAGCCTGTATGGCAATACCTTCATCGCGCCCGGTTACGTGCAGGCCGCCTTGCGGCAACTCCCTGGAACACCGGCAGCGGTCGCGCATTTTCCGGCGCACTTCTGGAGCAGCCAGGACGCCTGGGTCATCCAGCGCGCCTGACGCGAGGGCGGCCGGCTCAACGCGTGCCGGCCGCCTTCGCCGCCCACGCATCCTGGTGGTGATCGCGCAGGATGCGGTAGCGGTTCAGCGTGTCCACCACCACCTGCGTCTGCGCCGCCCCAAGCCCCTCGGCCTGCACCATCCGCGTGTCGTCCCCGCGCAGGCGAATCGTGCCCGCCCCCTCGGGACAGAACACATCCACCAGGTCCCGGGTGTCTCCGCGGGCGTGGTACAGGCATCGCGGTCGGGTCTCGACCGGCGCCAGCATGTCGCGCACGCCATGCTCGCCGCAGAACTCGGTTGTCGTCGCACGATCGAGCGTCTCGAGCAGATCGGCCTGGTGGAAGGGGACGTCGACCGCCCCCGGGCGCACGCCCTTGCCCGCCCAGAAAGCCGGAATCCGCGACAACGCCGCACGGCCCAGCCGGGCATGTTCATCCGCCCCAACAGGCACCATCGCCCGGTGGTCACTGATCACCAGCAGACGACCATGATCGAAGTAACCGCGTGCCACCAGCGCGCGGTAGAAAGCGGCCGCGGTCGCATCCATGTAGCGGAATACCGCCGCCTGGTCGCGCGCGCCCGTTTCGGGATGCACATAGGGATGATGGGACGACACCGACTCGATCACCACCAGGTAGGGCTGCCGCGCCGGCGCGCGCTCGATCTCGTCCAGATGCTCGAGGGTTCGCCGGTACAGGGCCTCGTCCGAGGCAGCCTCGAAGTGCAGCCGCGGCAGGCCGTCATAGGCCGGGTGATCGTGCCCTTCGACGTGTGCGAAACCGATGTCGTGCGCCCACTCCCCCTTGCGCGTGAACGCCAGATTCCCGGTGGTCAGGAAGGAAGTATGGTAGCCCCGCGCTGCCAGCACGCGCGGCAGCGTGCGTGGCAGCCCCCACGTCGTCTCGAACGGCGTGGAGTGAAAGAAGGACTTCACCGGCGACACCAGCTCCGTCCCCGTCAGTAGCCCCATCAGGCCTTCGTTGGTCGTAAAACCCGCCGCCTGCATGCGCGTGAAGTAGGCGTTCTCGCGCGCGATCGCGTCCAGCTCGGGGGTCCAGTCGTTCATCCCGCCAAAAAGTGCGCTCTGGTAGGGCGACCAGGACTCCAGCACGAGCACGATCACATCATCGCGCTCGTTGCGGCCCGGACTGCAGTGCAACGCCGGTGGCGGCGCCGACAAGGCCGCGCTCACCGTGGCCTCGCCGTACCGCTGCGACACGCCGGTATTCAGGTTCTCCGCCAGCACGTTGCGCAGGCCCCAGTCATGCACGTACTGGCCCGGGTACATCATCTGGCCGGCGGCGATGCCGGTCACCGACAGCGCTGTCAGCAAGGCACCAAAACGCCCGCGGATGCCGCGCAGCGACGGCCAGCACAGCACCAGTAGCGCGACGGTCGCGCCGAGTGCCGCCACCAGCCACATGCGCGTGCCGGCCAGACCGGTGTTGTCGAGGTGCTTCTTCAGCACGGCCGGGTCGCCGCCGAACAGCAGGACATCACCAAAGCGCAGGCGCGCGAACAACTCGCGCGACACGACGATGTCGGCCGCATAGATCAGCAAGGCCAGCAGCGCGAGCAGGCGCAGCAGGCCGGCCAGATAAGCGCCGCGGAAACGGAAACCAAGCAGCAGCAGCAGCACGACCGCCGACAGGTAGCTCAGGTCATGCACGACAACGCTACGATGAAAGCAGCCTTCGCAGCCCACCGCCGCACCGAAGGCGCCGTCCACCTGCAGCACGCGCAGCGCCAGCAGCCATACCGTCAGCCCGATGGCGGAACCCAACAGCAGCCACCCGATGGCCTCGCGCGGCGACGGCCAATCGCGCCCCTGCAGCATCACGCGTCGAGCCAGGCGTGCGGCAGGCGGCACAATCCCATCTCGCGCGTCTGCCCGGTCACCACGAGCGAGCGCGACACCTCGTCGAACAGGCGCAATCCCTCGGCGTCCATCGCGTGGCCACGCACCGTGTAGCGCCCCGGCAGCAAGGGCAGGTCGGGCACTTCCAAAGAGAACGCAAACAAGCGGTCACCCACGGCACGCAACACATGGCCATCCATGTCCGATGACAGACCGTAGATGGACGAGCCGTCGGCCCGCACGAAACCGATCGCCACCACCGGCGGGCGGTCGTCCGGCGCGAACACCGTGCCGCTCACCACCAGCCGCCCATGCATCGGCAAGGCCAGTTCGGCGTCATCAACGCCATTGAGCTTCAGCGAGCGCACTGCATGCAGGCCGGCCGCCTGCACACCGGTGCCGGGCCGCGCCTGCGCCAGCCGCGCCTCGTGCCAGCACAGGTAATCTCGGGTCACCGCCTGGGCTTCGCCGTAGGCGCGAATCGCGCCTTCGTGAACCCAGGCCGCCTTGCTGCACAGCTTGTCGATATGGAACATGCTGTGGGAACACAGCAAAAGCGTGCCGCCATCGGCCAGGTAGGCTTCCATCCACGCCGAGCACTTGCGCTGGAAGGACTCGTCGCCCACGGCCAGCACCTCGTCGGTGATCAGGATGTCGGGGCGCACGCAGGTCGCGACCGCGAAACCGAGGCGAACCACCATGCCCGACGAATAGTGCTTGATCGGTTGGTCGATATGCTCGCCGATGTCGGCGAAGGACAGGATGTCGTCGAGTCGTGCGCGGATCTCGTCGTCGGTCAGCCCCATCAGCGAGGCCGCGAGGAACACGTTCTGGCGGCCGGTGTACTCGGGATGGAAGCCCGCACCCAGTTCCAGCAGTGCCGACACCCGGCCTTGAATCTCAACGCTGCCGCTTGACGGCCGCACCACGCCGGCAATCGTCTTCAGCAGCGTCGACTTGCCGGCGCCATTGACGCCCACCAGCCCGAGCGACTCGCCGCGCCGCACCTCCAGGCTGACATCGCGCAGGGCATGGAAAGGGTTGGCATAGGCGCGCCCCGCAAGCAGGCGGCCAATGGTGCGCAAGCGGCCACCGCCCGCGGTGTCCATCGGGTACTGCTTGCACACTTGCCGCAGGCGGATCAGCACCGCGTCCGACATCACAGGAAATCCTCGAAACGCCCGGAAAGGCGCGCGAATACCCAGCGCCCCGCCCACAACAGCCCCAGCGCCAGCGCCACCATCCCGAGCAGCGAGGCCCACCGCCATTCGCCGTGCAGCAGCGCGGCGCGCAGCGGCTCCAGAGCGTGCACCATGGGATTGACCGCCATCCACGGACGGAAGGCCTCCGGCACCATACTCATCGGATAAAGCACGGGCGTCGCATAGAAACCGAGCATGAAGAGCGGGCCCAGCATGTGGTCGACGTCCTTCAGCACCACCTGAAGTGCCGAGGTGAGCAGCGCCAGCGCCAGCGCCAGCACCGCCAGCACCGTCCAGCCTGCCAGCACCAGCGGCAGGGTACCGAGATGCAGGCTTTCGCCCCACCACAAGAGAGCCAGCAGCACCGCGCCGAAGCCGACCAGATGCACCACGAAGCTGCTCGCCACCGCCGCCATCACCAGCAGCTCGCGCGGGAACGCAACCTTGCGCACCAGGTCGGCGTTATTAACCACCGCCACCGTGCCGCGCTGCACCCCCTCCTGAAAGGCCATCCAGGGCCACAGCGCGCAGGCCACCAGAGTGACGTAGCTGTTGCCGCCGAGGTCGGGCAGCTCGACCCGGAACACCAGGCGGAACACGAAAGCGTAGATGGCCAGCAGCAGCACCGGCTGCACGAAAGCCCACAGCGCCCCGCCCAGCGTACCGGCATAGCGCGTGGCAAGCTCGCGGCGCAGGAAGCCGAGCAGCAGGCCGCGGCGGCGCCAGACGGCGGCGAACACCTCAGGCGCCCCGCGACGGCTTACGGCTTGCCCGCATCCGCTTCGGCGCGCAAGGCGTCGATGGCGCTGGTCAAGGCCGCCTCCTCGACGCGGAAGTCCTCCTCGGCGTGCAGGGCGAGCACATAGTCCAGGCGCGCCTTGTTCTTCAGGCGGGCCGCAACGCTGGCCTCGAGTTCCTCGCGCACCTCGTCGAAGCTGCGCTGGGTGGCTTCGCGGCGGGCTTCGAAGCGGATGATGTGGTAGCCGAAACGGGTCTCGACCAGATCCGACAACTGCCCCGGCTCGGTCAGGGCGAACGCGGCGTCCTCGAATTCCTTCACCATGCGGCCGCGGGCGAAGAAGCCGAGGTCGCCCCCTTTGGCGGCATTGGATTTGTCGATGGACAGCTCGGCCGCCAGCGCGGCGAAATCCTCGCCCGCCTGCAGGCGGGCAAGCACCGCTTCAGCCTGGGCACGACCCTTGTCGTCCACACAGGCACAGGCGGGCAGCAGGATGTGGCGCACATGCACCTGGTCGTCGCGCCGGAACTTCTCCGGGTAGGCGCGGTACTCCTCACGCGCCAGCGCGGCTACGGTCGCCGGGTCCACCGCGGCGTCGGCGACGCGGCGCAAGGTGGCTTCGAGCAAGACGAGATCGGCGGCCTGGCGCGCGCGCGCGGCCACCAGCGGGTCGGCATCAAGTTGCTGTGCGTGGGCACGCTCGGCCAGCACGCGACGGGTGAGCAGGTCGATGGCTAAATTGCGCGCCGAGTCGGGCTTCTGCAGCACGGCGGCACGCAGGTCCGGCCCGAGGCTCTCGAACGCAGCCTTCAATTCGGTGGTATCGACACGCTGGCCCTGATAGTGCGCCACATCAGCGGCGGCGGCAGGCAGGACCAACAGGGTGAGGCAGGAGACAAACAGGCGCATGGGGTTCAGCAGACGCATGACTTCGTCCCGTGAAAAATTCATTTACAAACGACAGAAACAACAAAGGCGGGCAAGCCCGCCTTTGTCTTTGCAAGCACCGGCAGGCCTAAACCCGCCGGACTCACGCTGGGATACGACTTAGTCCAGAACGCGCAGCGGCAGGACCTGACCGTAGTTGGTACCAGCAGCACCAGCAGCGCCGTTGAAGATGTTGATGGCGGTGAAGCCAACCAGCGGCAGGCTAGCACCCAGAGTGCCGCCATGACCAGCGGCCTCGGTATCCGCGATCGTCTTCGTGGTGGCGCCGTTCTCCTGAGCCACGGTGCTCAGCACAGCCCAACCCGCGCTGTAGTTCTGCTCGAAGCTCCAGTCGACGTTGGTCAGGCGGGCACCGATCGCACCGGTGGTACCTGCGCCGTTCTTGATCGAAACAACCGAAGTTTCGCCCTCGAGGAAGAACTGAGCAGCAACGCTCGGCTCTTGCGGCGAGGCAACGATGTCGTCCGAAGAGACAAAAGTCCGCTCTTCACGATCGAAGAAGGTGGGCGCGCCGACTTGCACCTTGTTGCTGGCCGTCAGTTCGGCGTACGGCGTCTCATTCAGACCGCCCACCAGATAGCGCTCGGTATTGATGACGCGGTTGTAATCCACGCCCTTCACTTGGGTAGCCGACGGCGTAACCAGCGTGTAGTCGTAGAAGTAGCGACGAACCGGCTGGCTCAACACGATGTCGGTCGAAGCGCCGATGCTGCTGGCAACGACGTAATCGGTGGCGACCGAACCCTTCTGCAGCAGGGTGGCAACCTCATCACGCCAGTCTTCCGGCGTACCGGCGTTAAACGGCGTGCTCATGTCGGGCATGTCGAACTGATAAACCGGATAGCCGGCACCGAGTTCCGTCGCGAAGGTGGTGCCCTTCGGCCAGAACAGACGGTCGGCCGTCACATCGGTAACATCAGTACCACCGGCGAACTGAACCGTGGTGTTGGCCTGACGGAAGTACTGAGGGGCGAGGAAGTCAGCACCAGCGACGTCTTCTCTGATGGCCGTCGCGGCAACGGTGAAGGCCTTGGAGTCCTGCACCGCGATCACGGTGGCGCTGGAGGTCAGGCTGCTCGTCGGAGCAACCATCCAACCCCACTGACCCGAAACAGCAGCGGTGGGATCGGCAGGCGTGGCGGGACGCGTTTCAACCGAGTTGTTCGCCACCAGCGAGGTACCCAGCACGTCGCAGGTCGGCACGCCGCTGCTGTTATGCTTGATTGCCTTGTACAGCGGGTTGTTCGACTTGCTGGCGCTGTAGCCATCCTCAGCAATGTTGGTCACCGCGGAACCATCGGCGCCGAAAGTGGTGGCGTCGCCGTCCAGATGGAAGGGAATGTCGGCCATCGTGAGGATCTCGACATAGCCTTCCTTCAGACGCTCGATGTCACGATCTTCGACACGAATGGTGGTGAACTGCTGACCATCCAGCTGAGCCGGCAGCGAGCACGACTTGTCGGAAGTCTTCAGCACCAGCTGGCCGTCAACGATGCCGAATGCACCGGTCCAGACGTCGCCCGGCGACAGGAAGACCTGGAAGTCCAGCGCGTCGTCCGACCACTCGGCGGCACGGAAGCGAACCTTGACCGCCTTGCCGTTCTCTAGGTCGGTGTTGGTGATGGTCATCAGGGTGTTGTAGCTGTCCTGCACGCTGTAGTAGGGCAGAACGTTGATCTGGCCAACGCCGTTGGTATTCACTTCCAGCGCAGCACTTGCAGCACCGGACATCGAACCGAGCGCCAGAGCCAGGCTAGCGGCGAGAAGATTCTTCTTCATTAAAAATAACTCCTTTGTGTCAAAACGAACAGCGTACCAAGTTAACTTAGCTCAACGTGCCCATAGAGTATTACGCTGGCTGAGGCGAAACTTAGCACAGGGAACCGGGCAAGACAATCAAGCGATACCGTGCGTCCATCTCTTTTTGTTGTTCTATCGCAACACTGTGCGGGATTGAGTTCGAGCCCAGGAACTATGCCACACACGCGCAAAAAAATGCCGTGTGGGCAATGCCCTCTCAGAGCGGCAGGTGAATGTACCACTTGCCGCCCTCGGAAATCCAGCGCTCGGTGATGCGGGTGCCCATGCTGGGGTAACCGGGCAGGAGGGGCTTGTAGTGCAGGACCAGGGTGGCCGTGCAGCTGTCGGGCTGCGGGCACTCGACCCCCGAGACCTCGACCGACTCGCGGCGGATGGTGGCGTTCTGGATACGCGCCTGGTAGGCCTCGACGCCATTTGCGGCACGATAGCCCGGCGTGGCGTACTGGTAGGCCGCCGGCCACTGGTTGGCGATGATGGCGTTCCAGCGCGCTGCGGCGCGCTCGGCGACACGCTGCTCGGCACTCTTGCCGAGGTCGGTAAGCGCGCATCCGCCGAAGAGCAGGGAAGCAAGGATCGGGGCCGCGAGCGCGGCACGGCTGAAGCGTGGCTTCATTCGGGAGTGACCTCCTGGAGGATGGGTTGAACGACGGGCGCTACCGGTGCCACCGCTTCCGTGCCGGTCAGACCGGGCAGATTGCCCGAACGGATCAGCTCGCCCAGCCGGCCCATGCGGTCGCGGATTTCCGCGCCCACTTCGCGCACGTCACGCTCGGTGCGCACAACGCGCGGCGTGATCATGACGAGCAGCTCGGTGCGGGTGGTCTGCACGTTGGTGGCGCCGAAGAGATTTCCGAACATGGGGATGTCGTGCAGAAGCGGAATGCCGGTACGGGAGTTGGTCTTGTTGTCGCGGATGAGGCCGCCGAGCACGATGGTTTCGCCGCTGCGTACGGCCACCTGGCTCGATAGCTGACGCTGCAGGAAGCTGCGCTGGCCGGTGGCGTCGTCGACCGGACCGACGTCGGTGATGGATTGCTGGATGACCATGGTGACCATGTCGCCCGCGTTGACCGTGGGGGTGACGGCCAGATCCACACCCGTGTCCTTGTACTGGATGGATTCGGTGGTGAGGTTGCCGGAATCGCTCACCGTGGTGGCCGAGCGGATCGGCTGCTGATCGCCGACCTGGATGAAGGCGGTGCGATTGTCCTGCACCATGACCGAGGGCGAAGACAGCACGTTGAGCAGGGACTTGTCGGCCAGGGCGTTGAGCACCGCGCGAATCTGCCCTTCGGCGCTGAAGATGGAATAGGAGAAGCCCGGAGCGATGGGGCCGATGGTGCCGCTTTCGTTGCCGGTCAGCTGACCGATGCCGAAGCGGCCGCCGCCGTCGGCGCCGCCCTTGAAATACCACTGCAGGCCGTAGCGCAGCTGGTCGTTGAGGGTGACTTCAACGATGCTGGCTTCGATGAGCACCTGTACCGGGGCCACGTCCAGCTGGCGCAGCGCATCGGCAAGGCGGCGGTAGTCGTGGCCACTGGCGTAGATGAGCAGGGCATTGGTGCGGTCGTCAGCGACGACGCGAATGCTGGAGGAGAGGTCCACGCGGGTCAGCGCGGGCCCCGCACCTGCAGCCGTGCCCTGCGCGCTGCCGACACGCCCGCTTGTGCCGACCCCCGTCGCCGACGCACTGCCGCCGCTGACACCCGCGCTCCCGAGGCGCCCCACCTGGCCGAGCCCGGGCGCAACGCCGCTGTCCTGCTGAACCGACGCCGGGGCGCCCCCTTCCGCGCCGCCGTAGAGGGCATTGAGCAGACTGGCCAGATGCTGGGCATTGCCGTTTTGCACCGGATAGACGTAAAGGCGGGTGTCGGCCCCCAGAACACCGGGGCGGTCGAGGCGGTCGATCCATTGCCGCGCCAGCTGCAGGTAATGCGCACGCGGGGTGACGACGAGCAGGGCATTGAGCCGCTCGAGCGGCAGGATGCGGACCAGACCCGTGAGCGGACCAAGGCCGTGCGCTGCCCCCGCGCGCACTACCGGCGGCGCGCCCGACGGATCGGTCCCGCCCGCGGGGGCGCCGATGGATGAGGCGCCAGCCGCCCCACCCCCCTGCTCGCCGAACAGGGTGCGCAAGGTGGTCTCCGCGTCGGCAGCGCTGACATTGACGAGCGGGAACAAGCCGACAGAGAGCCCCTTGAGGAAGTCCACGTCGAAGGTGGCGACGAGTTCGAGCCAGCCTTCGATCTGGTTGCGGGAGCCTGCAAGCATGATGAGGTTGCGGACCGTGTCAACACGCACGATCGCCGCCTCACTGGCCACCGGACGGAGAATGTCGGCCATTTCGGCCGCACCGACGTATTGCAGCGGGACGATGACACTGCCGGTGCCAGCAGGCAGCGTCGCGGGCCGGCTGGGGGGCGGAATGCTGCCGCTCACGAGGTCGATCTTGCCGATGCGGTAGCGCCCGGCCGCATCCTGGGCGATGCCGAGCCCGTTGGCCTGCAGCAGCGAATCGATGAGGTCGAGCACCTGATCGCGGGCCACCGGGCGCTGGGTGTAGACGGTGATCTCTCCGGCAAGCGGGCTCACGATCGCATAGTCGAGACCGAGCAGGTCGCCAAACACGGCATGCACGACCTCTTCCACGGGCGCCTTTTCGAAACGCAGGCTGACCTTTTCGCCCTTGCCGCTGATTGCGCCACGCGAGGAGGGCGTGGCGATCATGATGTCGTCTCCGGTGACAAGCAGCGGCTCCATGCGGGGAGCGAGGAACTCGCCCGCCGGAAGCGGGGCCGCCGCGCTGCGCGCAACGGGGAGGAGTTCCTGCGCGCTGGCCACGGGCCGGTCGATCGGCCGGTCGGTGGCGCACCCGGCAAGCAGGGCTGCGATCAGCACGGCGCAACAAGAGGAGGAGTGCGAATGGGTCATGAACGGGGTCTGTATACGACGGGTGATTGGGACCGTCAACGGTGCGGTCGTGGCGGCTTGCCTACGAGCGGTTCCGGTTTGCGGACGAAGGGCAACTGTCGTTCTTCGATTCGGGGCTTCTCGCGATCTCCGATCTCCCGCTCGAAGCTCGCCCCGAGCGTATCGATCGATACCAGCCGCCAGCCGCCAAGCTCTTCGCCGATGCGCAGCCGCCTGCTGCCTGCGGGAAGATGCACGACCGCGACGCTCTCCACGCCCACGCCAAGAACGCCAACCAGCTTGGCCTGGTCGAGCAGTTCCGGAGCACGCTTGACTTCGGCCACAGGCGCCGGAGTCGGTTCCGCTGCGGGCGGACGGCGGTCGGGGGCGAACAGCGGGCGGGCGGAAACGGCACCCTGCGCATCCGGCAGTGCCGGGCGGACGAACAGACGTCCTGCCGCAAGGGCAGAGCGTTCGGGCAGCAGCGCCTCGGGTGCCTGCCAGCGACTTCCGGCGGACCAGGCGAGCGCGATCAGGGCGGATACAGCGAGTGCCGCAATGGGCAGGAGCCGATGCGCCGCAAAATATCGACGAACGTTTGCGCGGGGCTTCATTCGATCACCCGAAAGGCGATGAGCCTTGCCTGGACGTTCAGCCGCTGCCCTGCATTCGCGCCGCGGACGGGCTGAATGCCCAGACTTTCGACATGTATCGCGGGCCGCTGCTGCCGTAGCGCGTCCAGCATGCCCTGCAGCGCGGGGAGGTCGGCTTCGAAGTTGATATTGACGATGATGCGCTCGAAGGGCTCTGGCGGTGTGCCCTCGCGAGCGACGGGCGGCGGGGCGGCGACGATCTGGCTGCCCTGGATGCTGAGACCCGCCTGCTGAGCCGCTGCACGCAGGCGTTGCTGCAAATCGGCACCAGCACGGTCGGCATCCAGGCTGGCAGGATAGGCCTGCTCTGCCAGCACGCCCTCCGCCTGCACGCGGGCGCGCTCGATACGGTCGGCCATTTCTTCCAGCCCGAGCAGACGCGCGTAACGGGGCTCGACCTCTTCAAGGACGCCCCTGGCCCAGAGGTGCTTGTTCAGCAACAGGCTCAGGGGCACCGCCAGCATGCCAGCGCAAAGGATGAGTGCAAGCCCGAAGCTCATGCTGGCGCGCATTCGACTGCGGTTCATTGTGCGCGCCCTCCTTCGGTATCCGCGGTGTGGTAACGGAGCTGGATGACGAAGGTTTCACGGCCGCTCGCCGGGTTGCGGACGATGGCAGAGGCCGGACGAACCTCGCTGATACCGGGGGCGGTACCGAGCAACTCGATCAACGCGCCCGCATTGTCTGCGGTGCCACGGATGGTCGCTTCGACGCCCCGCGTGTCGAGCTGGGTCAGATGAACACTGTCGGGGAGCAGGTCGGTGAGCGTGACAAGCAGCCAGCTTGGGTCGGGCAGCACGTCGATATGCTGCTGCAAGGATTCAATACGGGCGTTTGCGCGCCCGAGCGCCTCGCGGGCCGCGGCGACCGGCGCGGTTCGTTCCGCCAGCCCCTGGTAGTCGGCATGGGCATCGATGGCGCGCTGGCGGCTGTGGAGCACAGGTACGGCGGCCAGAACGAGGAGAAGAGACGCCAGCAGGACGACGAGCGCGCCAACCTTGAGCAAATACCGCCGCCGGCTTCGCTGGCGAAGATGCTCGCCATACCCGGTGAGCACGACCGGCGCGCCCGCAACCCAGGCCCATGCTTCGGCATCAGCGGGATGTCGCTGCGCCTTCCAGCGCTGGGCCAGGCGGCGGCGGGAGGCAATTGCGTAGTGTACGACCGGGCCGACCGCGCCTTCACCAGCCGTTTCGATACGAAGTCCCGAGGCCGTGTCATCGGCCGGAAACGGGCTGTCGGCCTGGATCGCGAGCATTGCGGCGCGGACGCAGTCGTCGCGGCTGGCATCGGCAGGCAGGCGCAGCGACGCGGCCAGGACTTCTTCATCGGGGAGCAGGACGGCCGAGAGCGATCCTGCTGCGCCAGGGGGCTCGGGCGATACTTCTTCAGCCACGCGCCGGCCGGAGGGCAGCATGATGACCACGCGTCCATCGGGCTGATGAACGCGCAGCGGGTCGACCGGCAGCAGGCATTGGAACAATGGCCAGCGCGCCACGTCGGCAAGCCCCTGCCGTGCCTCTTCGTAGAGCCGGTAGAGATCGAATCCGAACAGGTTGAAATTACTGCGATCGAGAGGCATGAATGCTCAGTTGGGTGGTGCGGGCAGGTAACGGGCCGGCTCGGTTGCGACCGCCTGCCACGGCGTGCCATCGGGCCCCGGCCAGATTTCCAGCCAGCGGCTACGGGCAACGCGCGCCCCGTCTTCCATCGTTACCGTGGCCCGCGCATGAAGAACGCTTGCGCCCCCACCACCGACATGGGCGGGATTGAGGGCACTCGTGTCGAGCGTAGCGCCGCCGCGGCTTCGCTGCTCCATGATCGCGGCAACCCGGCCTGCATCGCCCTGCGCCAGCACGAAGAGAACCCGCTCGGGCGCGAATTGGGGGTCGACACGGCCGGACGCTCCCCACACGGTGATCAGCGGCTCGATTCTAGCAAAGAGATCGAGCCCGATGCCGGCCACCTGCAAGAGATCCTCCTTGCCGAGGAAGGGGCCGTTGCGAGGCCTGACCGACAAGCCTGCAGCCAGATAGGGGGCGAGTTCGCTCCCTCCGCCCGGGGATGCGCGGTCGTCAGGATCCCGCCAGTCCACGATGCGGGCGGCGAGCGTTTCTGCTGCAGCCGGGTCCAGCCCGCCCGCAACGACCAGCAGCGCCTGCAACAAATCCAGCGGCGCGGTGCTGATGTCGATGTAGGCGCTCGATGGGATCAGTTCCACATCGACGACCCTGCCGCCGAACACGTAACGGCGGACGAACAAGCGATCGTGCATGGACGGCTCGTGGCGCCACTCGGTGAGGGCGAGCTGTATCCCCGCGTCGCCGATGGCGGTCGCCCGGACCAGTGCGGTGTGATTCTGCGCGCTCTGCGTGCTGCCACGAGAGACTGCAATCACACTGGCCACGAGCAAGGAAAGCGCAGCGACCATCCAGAGCACCGCTACCAGTGCAAGACCACGATGCCATAGGGCGTCCCGGTGCATCATGGCTGCTCCCCCGCGACGATGCGTCCTGCGGCACTCCGCCCGGCAGCGGAATCGAGCGCGATGATGAGCGGCGGACGTGCCTGCCCCGCAATGCTCAGGTCGATGCGGACCCGGCCAGGGAGCCTTTCGGTTTCGGACCAGTGGTCGCGCCATTCGGCAGGCTCGTCCAGGCGGCCAGGCCTGACCTGATAGGCGATACGCAACTGATCCAGCTGATCGCTGAGCAGATGCGCTGGCGCCCTGGACCACTCGGGCGGATCACTGGTTCCGGGATGAGGCAGGTACTGCAGGTAAAGCCTGCCCTGTTCCGCGAACAGCCGCATGTGGTGAATGCCCCCCGCACCGTGGCGGGCGGGAAAATTCCCCAGCCAGCGGAGTTCGCCAACGCTGCCGGCGAAGGGAACGACGGCGCCCGTCGCGGGCGTCTGGATCCGCGGTTGGGGGGTCGCGCGAACGAGCGTTGCACGCAGGAAGTCGGCCAGCAGGCGGGACTCAAGACTTGCTCCACTGCGGGCGTCAAGGCTCGCGGCAGTCCCCCCGAAGGTACGCAGGGCACTGACGAGGCCAAGCATGATCAACGCGACGAGCGCGAGGGCGATGATCACTTCGACCAGAGTGAAACCCGAGGCAGCGATCCGTGCCCTCGTCATTGCAGCACACGCAGACTGTTGGCATTGACCGGCAGCAAGGTGCCTAGGCTGATACGCCCGCTGGCGCTGCCCGCCCATGTAACGGTCACTTCGACATGATGCAGGGGCCAGCCGGGAGCCTGACTGAACGCGGTGGGGTACGGCGCCGACTCGAGCTGCCACTTGAGCCCCCCCTCGCTGCCTTCGAGGCTCAGTCCGGCCACCGGCACCGTGTCATACGCATCCAGCAAGGACTGCGCCAGGAGCAGCGCTTGCGTGCGCTGATCGGCGAGTTGCACACTCCGGACACTGCCGCCTGCAGCCTGATAGAGCGCACCGAGCGATAGCGCCATGATGCTGGTGGCAACCAGCACTTCAAGCAGCGAGAAGCCGTGAATACGGCGAGAGACAGAAGTAAGAGGATGCAGGTTCACTCGGGCCATACCTCATGGCTGATGCGCCCGAGCAGCCAGTCGACGCGAATGCGGACACCATGTCCGTCGGCCCGCGCAAGGATAATGCTTCCCCCCGTCGAGCTGCCGTCTGGATAGAAGCGCAATCGTCCGCGCCCTGCAGAGTCCATGTCCTGCGCGGCGAGCTGCATTTCGACCCGCAGCCCGTCGGGAATCCGCGCCTTGCAGGCGCCGCCGATTCCGTAACACCGCCGGGTGAGATCCAGCGTGAAATGGGTTTCGCGCCCCTGGCGCTGCGCAAGGTTGCGCGCGGCGTGGAGCGTCGAACCCAGCTCCCTCAGTGCGGCTCGATAACCGAGGGTGTCATACAGGCGCGCATAGCTGCCGTTGAGCACGCCGAGCAGCATGGCCGCCAGCGCAAGGGCGACCACCACTTCCACCAGTGTGAACCCCGTCTGCTGGAGCGCATCGGGGCAGGGGTTTCGATCGACCTGCCGCCGGATGCGTCGATGCGCGAGATTCACTGCCAGTTGCCGATGTCGGCACGCTCGCCCTCTCCGCCAGGTGCGTTATCCGCGCCGTAGGTGTAGATGTCGATGTCGCCGCGGCGACCCGGGCTTTCGTAGCGATAGGCATTGCCCCAGGGATCTGCCGGAAGTCCCTTGCGCAGATACGGTCCGTTCCAGCCCGGAACGCTGACCTTCTCGACCAGTGCGTTGAGCCCTTCCGCCGTCGTGGGGAAGCGGCCGACGTCGAGCTTGAAGAGCTCGGCCGCCTGCTCCAGGTCCTTGATCTGGACTGCAGCCGTCTTGCTCTTCGCGCCATCGAGTTGGCCGAGAACACGGGGGCCAACGAGGCCGGCGAGCAAGCCGAGGATCGCCAGCACGACGAGCAGTTCCACGAGCGTGAAGCCCGCGGAGCGGAGCGATCGCGCGGGATGGGTGAAGCAATTCATGGGAGTACCTTCGCGAGGGTGTGCATGGGCGCGGATTTTACCCCCAAGTGACCGGAGCCGCCGCTGCAGATGCTACAGATGATTGCCGGCACGGCCGTAAACCGCCACCGACCGGAACGGTCAGCCTGCGAGGTCGTTCACCGAAAGGATGCCCAGAAGAATGGAGACGATGATTGCTGCAATCACGCCCCCGAGAACCAGGATCAACAAGGGCTCGAGCATGGTAAGTCCCCGCTTCACGCCGGCCTGCACGTCTCCGTCGTAGACACGGGCCAACTCGAGCAGCATGGCATCCAGGCGGCCCGTTTCCTCGCCAAGGCGGACCATGTTCAAGGCGAGCGGCGTCATGAGCCCAGTGGCGGCAAGCGCGTCTGCAAGCCTCTTACCCTGCTTGATGTCTGCCGGGACACGGTCGATGGCTTCACGCAGGATGCTGTTGCCCACGGTGTCTGCGGCGATACGCAAGGACATGACCATGGGGACGCCGTTACCGAGCAAGGTTCCCATGCTGCGCGCGAAACGGGTGAGTTCGTACTTGCGCATGATCGGGCCGAGCAGCGGTAGCCTGAGCAGGAGCGTATCCCGCCACACAGCGCCTTGCGGGGTTCGCAGCCAGCGCCGGGCTCCCCAGATCGCAAGTACTGCCAGACCAAGGAGCAGCCACCATCGACCCGCGACGAAATCCCCCAGCGCAACGATGACGCGGGTAGGCATCGGCAACGCCTCGCCCATGTCCTCGAACAGGGTTTCGAACTGGGGGACGACGAAGCCCAGCATCAGCACCACCGAAATGCAGGCGACGACAATCAGAATGGCTGGGTAGATCAGCGCGGATACGACCGACTCGCGCAGGCTCTTGACCCGCTCGAGATGCTCGGAGAGCCGGGTGAGCACATCGCCGAGCTGCCCACCTGCCTCTCCGGAACGCACCATGCTGATGTAGAAATCGCCAAAATGCTGGTGGTGCGCCTGAAGCGCTTGCGAAAACCCCTTGCCCGCCTTGACCGACTCGAGGATGTCGTGGAGCAGGTCGGCCTGCGCGGGCTTGTCGGCCATGCCGAGCAGAACACGCAAGGCGCGATCGAGCGGCAACCCGGCACGCAGCATCACCGCGAGCTCCGTGGTGATGTTATGAATGTCTTCGGCCTTGATGCCCGCATCCCGCCCAAAAGCCAGACGACGCGAGCGCTTGCCTTGGTCGGGACGATGATGAACGTGCGCCGTGGCGCCTGCACCATCGACACTGACTGGCGTGAGTCCGCGTGCGCGCAACTGGCCGACTGCAGCCTGCAAGTCTGCGGCCTCGATAAGGCCGTCCGTGAAATGGCCACGAGCATCAACGGCGCGATATGCGAACTCAGGCATTGCCCTGATCCTGCGTGACGCGCAGCACCTCGTCGAGCGAGGTCACGCCAGCGGCCACCTTGCGCAAACCATCCTCATACAGCGTGAGCATTCCCTCTTGCCTTGCGACATTGTGCAGGGTAGTTGAGTCGGCACCGCCGAGAATCGCCTTGTGCGCCGCCTCGTTCATGACAAAAAGCTCATGAATCGAGGTACGTCCAACGTATCCGCTGTGCTTGCAGCGCGGACATCCGACCGCCACCTGCACCGCTCTGCTGCCACCCGTCATGAAACGCTGCAAACCCGTCTGGACAAGCACATCTTCGGGGAGCGTTGCCGTGGTTTTGCAGTCGGGGCACAGGGTCCGAATCAGCCGCTGGGAGAGCACGCCATTCACCGTCGATGTGATGAGATAGCGCTCGACCCCCATGTCCTCCAGGCGGACGATCGCCCCGGCTGCAGTATTGGTATGCAGCGTGGAAAGCACAAGGTGGCCTGTGAGCGAGGACTGCACGGCAATCTGCGCGGTTTCGGTGTCGCGCATCTCACCGATCATGATCACGTCCGGGTCCTGACGGAGGATCGAACGGAGGGCGTTTGCGAAACTCATGCCGATCTGGGCATGGACCTGCACCTGATTGACGCCCGCAAGCTGGTACTCGACCGGGTCTTCCACGGTGATGATCTTGTGCGCTACAGCATCGAGCTTGGCAAGGGCCGCGTATAGAGTGGTGGTCTTGCCGGAGCCGGTCGGCCCGGTAACGAGCAGGATCCCGTGCGGGCGGTCGATGAGGCTGCGGAAGCGCGCCAGCGTATCCGCAGAGAAGCCCATGTCCTCGAGCTCCA
The DNA here is from genome assembly GCF_052598215.2 of Thauera sp. ZXT1-4. NCBI lineage: Bacteria > Pseudomonadati > Pseudomonadota > Betaproteobacteria > Rhodocyclales > Zoogloeaceae > Thauera > Thauera sp. ZXT1-4. The sequence continues at coordinate 122,926 of NZ_JBQWSN020000004.1, forward strand.
GCCGGATACTCGAGCGGTCAAGCACGCGCATGACGACGCTTTCGCCATGCACGGTTGGCAGGGTGGAAACCCGCAGATCGATCTCATGCCCCTTTACGCGGGTCTTGATCCGGCCGTCCTGCGGCAGACGGCGTTCAGCAATGTTCAGATGCGCGAGCAGCTTGATGCGGGATGTGATGGCTGCTGCAAGCTCGACCTTTGCCACTTCAGCCCGATGCAGCACGCCATCGACGCGGTAGCGGATGTGGACTCCGTCTTCATATGGCTCGATATGGATATCCGACGCGCGCAGATCGATGACCCGAGAGATGATCTGATTGACCAGGCGTATGACCGGGGCTTCGGTCGCCAGGTCCTTGAGATGCTCCACGAACTCGCTATCGCTTCCGAGCACACCCTCCAGCAGGCCTTCGGCCTCTTCGTCCTCCTCGGGTGTGGCGTATAGCCGCTCGAGCGCCGTGCGGAGTTCAGATTCGAGGGCAAGGCGGGGCTCGATCTGGAGCCCGGTCGCCAGCCTCAGCGCCTTGAGAAGAAACGTGTTCTGCGGTTCGGCAAGGGCGAGCAGCAACAGCCCCTCGTCGAGTGCGAGCGGGAGTACGTTGTGCGCAACCAGATACTCCGGCGCCAGCCCCGGAACCTCAGGCGGCTCCAGAGGAAAGGACGCCGCAGGCACAAAGATGACCCCCAGTTGCTCGGCGAGCGCATCAACGACGTCGCTCTCGGCAACCAGGCCCAAGCGGATCAAAACCTGTCCGAGCAGCCCGCCCATTTCGACCTGGGCGGCGAGCGCCTGCTCGAGGTCGCGCGCGGCAAGGCGCCCTCGTTGCACGAGCAGCTCTCCAAGTCTTGGGCGGCCGGCAGGCGGGTCGAAAGACATGATCTGCATTACGGGCGTGTCTCGATTCATGAAAACTTCGGAGAGGCAGGACAGAATGGGGCGAGCAGAGCCTGATTGGCGCTGCCGCGAGTCTACTGGAAATACGGCCGGATGCATTGATGGGTCTTGCGCGCCGCCACGCGCTAGGCCCCTCCCGTTCCCCACCTGCCGCCGCTCGCCCAGGCGGGTAGGGTAAAATCGCGCCATTCCGCACCATATTGAAGACGCGAAGGTATTGTGACCCACACAGACATCAAGACCACGGCCGGTTCTGGCTGCACGGACTGGCCGCAGGGTTTGCGCGTCGCCGTCCTCCTGCCCTGCTTCAACGAGGCCGCTGCCATTGAGGCAGTCGTGCACAATTTTTCGAGCGCTCTGCCCGGCGCCCGCATCTACGTATTCGACAACGCATCGACCGACGACACTGCCGAGCGCGCGGTCCGGGCGGGCGCGCATGTGCGACACGTTGCCTTGGCAGGCAAGGGCAACGTGGTCCGCAGGATGTTCGCGGACGTCGACGCGGACATCTATGTACTGGCCGATGGCGACGACACGTATCACGCCCCCAGCGTGACCCGGCTGATCGATGCGCTGCTCCAGCGCGGCCTCGACATGGCGGTTGGAACCCGGGTGCACGAGGCCGAAGAGGCCTATCGGCCAGGCCATCGGTTTGGCAACCGCATGCTGACAGGTGCGGTGGGGAGCATCTTCGGCGGGCGCTTCACGGACATGCTTTCGGGCTATCGCGTCTTTTCGCGACGCTTCGTGAAGTCCTTCCCGGCGATGTCGCACGGCTTCGAAATCGAAACCGAGCTGACCATCCATGCGCTGGAACTGCGCATGCCCTACGCCGAACTCCCCACGCCTTATGGTGTGCGCCCCGAGGGCTCAACGAGCAAGCTGCGGACCTACTCCGATGGCATCCGCATTCTATCGACGATCCTGCGGCTGTTCGCCGTCGAGAAACCACTGCGTTTCTACGGCCTGGCGTCGGTACTGCTCGCGATAATCTCATTCGGTCTCGCCGTGCCGCTGATCCTGACCTGGCTGGATACGGGCCTCGTACCCCGCTTTCCGACCGCAGTTCTTAGCGCCGGCGTCGGAATACTGAGTGGTTTGAGCCTGACGGCGGGACTGATTCTTGAAACAGTAACCATCGGTCGGCGGGAGAACCGGCACCTGCATTACCTGTCCAGCGGCCCTGCGCCAGCCGATCTGCGGGAATGATTCGTGCGCGCCTTGTTGTTCTTCGGCCTCGCGGGCGCCCTTGGCTACGTGGTCGACGCAGGCGTTCTGATGCTTGCTGCCCCCGTGGCCGGCCCCTATGTCGCTCGGCTGCTTTCATTCTTTGCCGCGGTGTTCACCACCTGGATTGTGAACCGCCGCCTGACATTTGCCGATCGCCTCAGCGAGTTGCCCCTGCATCGCGAGTTCCTGCGTTATCTGGTCGTCTGTCTGGGCGGCGGAAGCGTGAATCTGGTCGTCTACTTTTTTATCGTGTTCCTGTTCGAACTCGCCGGCTGGTGGTTACTGATCGGGGTTGCGATCGGATCGCTGGCAGGCATGGGAATCAACTTCGTATTCAGCAAACGCTACGTGTTCTCCGCAAAGAAGCCGGCATCAGGTGACAAATGTTGAGCGGAAGCACGCGCAGCCCGATCGGCTTGCGCCTGTTCAGCGTCATGCTCGCAGCAGCGTGCGCCGGGCTGGTTCTGCACGCAAGCTACCCCGGATACCTTAATCCGGACACATTCTGGCAGCTGAAGCAGATTGAGGAGGGGCAATACAACGACTGGCACTCTCCGTTCATGACCTTCGTCTGGTCGCTCGCGCACGATCTGCTGCCCGGGCCGGGGGGCTTCGTCACGCTCGACAACGCCCTGATCTGGGCGGCGCTGGCGACCATTACGGTTGGCGCTGCGCGCACGGCGGGGTCGTGGGCGCTGCTGATCCTGACGGTGCCGTGGCTACCCGGTGTGTTCAACTACCTTGGGCACGTTCACAAGGATGTCATGCTGTCAGCCTGGCTGCTGGCCGGCTTTGCATGCGCATTCTGCGCCAACGATCCCGGCGCAGGCCCACGCGCTCAGAGGATTTGGCAAGTACTGTCTAACCTACTGGCACTGGCGGCCTTTCTGACCCGGTCCAACGCAGTTTTTGCACTCATACCGCTCCTTGTATACGCCAACCTGCGCCTGGGATGGCGTCGCAGCTCCGTTGCTGCCCTACTGGTGATGGCCCTGATGCCTGCGGCTCAGACTGTTCAGAATCGCCTCCTGAACGTCCAAGCCACACATCCCGCGGACAGCATCAAGACCTTCCATCTACTCGCACTGTCGTATGTCGAGGGTCGAAACCTCTTTCCCGGCCGCTGGACTGGCGACGATTCCCGTACGATCGTCAACGCCTGCTATTCGCCGGTGCAGTGGGACACCGCCGCACGCTGGGGCCAGTGCTCCGGCATCCATCGGAACCTGGAGCGCCAAGGGATATGGGGGAGCAGGCAAATGACTGAAGCGTGGATCAGGGCGCTGCTCTCGAATCCACTCGGGGCGTATTCGGTCATGGCCGCCACTTTCGAGCGAAGCATGCATGACCCGAACTCGCGTGCCATGCTTTTCGAACAGCCCGCCTCGGAAACGATCCAGTTCCCATTCAGCACACCGCCACGCAAGACCACGGAGCTTGCCCGGGCCTATATCGAATCCGGGCTCAACGACAGACTAGGCCGCCCTTGGGTATTCAGCGTCGTCTTGGCCCTCTCCTTGGCATGGCTGTTCGCTCTGCGCGTCGAAGCCACCCGGTTCGGTCTGCTGAGCTGCGCCTTGATCGCCAGTGGCTCGATCTATCTGCTGACGTACTTTCCCCTTAATGTTTCAGCGGAGTTCCGCTATTTCCACTGGACAGGCTTTGCTGCTTATCTTGGATTCGTGAGCGCAGCGCTCGCCTGTATCGTCAGGCTGCGCGTGCAGGCGGTCCACGATGGCAGCGATCGGCCTCTGCCCGACCCGATACGGCTTGGGCTGTGTGCGACTCTAGCGTTGATGATCTCGCTTGTTTTTGGTGCAACCCGCTTGCCGCAGGAAACGCGCACCGTGCAGCTCACGCCCATGGGCGATGGCACCATCATCATCATGCAGTTGCGGACAGCCTCTGTTCCACAATGGATGGTGCCGGACATCCAGGGAGAACTGGTGGCGCCAGGATGGGAGCGCGGTGCCGGCCCCGGGCTACGGAGCGGAGACGACGCCCGGCCGCTGATCTCTCGCATCGAAACCCTGCACCACACGATACGGCTGCGCTTTCTCGCGGGGCCAGATGGCGGCCGCGTTTTGCTGCAGGACGGGGCGTACAGCCGTGTCGTCGACACGCACGCGCCCCAGACGGGTGAGTTCGTCGTCGAACTCCCTCCGAACGGCCCCCTGGCCGCGCAGCGGCGCCACGCCTCCTGGCACGGCCCCGCGCGTGCATTGCTGTGGACCCTGCTCCTGACCCCCTTGCTGTTCTTTGTCGGACGTCCGGTTTCTACTCGCCTGCGCGTCCGTTCAGCCTCCTGATCTCGAAGCCCGAACCCCTGACCTCCCTTGACCTCACACCTCATCGTGCCGAATCCAATTGCCTTTCTCCTTTGCTGCTCACTTACCCTGAGTTACAACGCTGCAGAAGGCGCCGAGCCCATGCTGCTGCGCGACGCGGCGTATCTGTATTCGGAGCGCCTCGGTCCGACGCCGGGCATAGAGGTCATCGGGGAAGACTGCGATGTCCTCCAACTGCTGCTGGATGTAGAGGAGGGGTTCTCCGATCTGTCGATGCATGAGGGCCCAGACTCACGCGCCTACCCCGATCGAATTTTCCATGACCACGAGCTGTTCGCTTACGCACTCTACAGCCAGACCGTCCGCTTCAAACGCTTCACCCTGTCAGGCGACAGTACAACGACCGCAGACGCCACAGGCCTTGCAACCATATTCGCCTACTGCTACTCGACGAAGAAAACCGCTCGCGTTTTCAAGTATGTCAGCGACCAGAAAGCCTGCATCCGGGAAGACAGACTCATACCCTGCCCGAATGGCGGAACATGGACCGAATGACATGACTCTCTTCCGTATTCTGATTGCACCCCTGCTGATGTCAGCCGCGGGACTCGCCGTAGCGGATGATCTCTACCCGGCGAGCCGCGCCGAGTCCGCCATTGCCGTTCCGAATACCCGGCCGGCGGAGGATCGGCAGCGCCCTCTGAAATCACTGTTGCCGACAACGAAGCGGTTTTCCGCTGAAACGCCAGGGTCGGAAATACCCGTAATGAAGAAGCGGCCATCAGGCGGCGGCATTGGGCCTGAAACGATAGGTCACAAGCGTCGCGTTCAGGCCCTTCAAACTGCGGCGAGAGTTCGGGAAGAACTCGACTGGCAGCAGACCCCCGAGGGGGGAAGGCTTGCAACACTGGCCATCTCGTCTCCAGGATCAGCGGCGCTACGCCTCGGCGTCCGGATTTTCGCCATGCCCTCAGAGGCACGAATCAGAGTGCACCGACCCGGCGCCACCGATGGAATTGAAGTCACCGGAGCAGAAATTCGGGACATCATCATTCAGAACCAGACCGCAGGCGCCCCCACTGAACTGGCGAATACTTGGTGGTCGCCGATGGTAGAAGGAGACGAAGCATCGATCGAAATCGAGTTGCCACCGGGAGTCGACGATACCCAGGTGCGTTTCGCACTGCCCCAGATTTCTCATCTCACCACCAATGCGACCCGCAATTGGATCACCCAATCTTCAGGCGCCTTGGCCTGCCACAATGACGTGCGCTGCCATCCCGATTGGGACGGCCCAAGCCGGGCGACCGCCCACGTCGTTGTTACGGACGATGGATTCTCGTACCTTTGCTCCGGAACCTTGCTGAACGATAAGGACGACGCCTCCTTCATTCCGTATTTTTTGTCGGCAGAGCATTGCGTCTACAGTCAGAGCGTTGCCTCGACCGTCGAAACGCACTGGTTTCACCGGTCCGCGTGGTGCAATCACTCCTTACCCAGTACGGAGCGAGCTACCCTGATCGGAGGCGCAAGACTGCTGTACACGAGCGCCGCCACCGATACTGCATTCATGCGCCTGAGCGCTCAACCACCACTTGGCGCGGTTTTCGCAGGTTGGCGAAGCGGCACGCCCCGCATCTGGGCGACCGTGGCCGGACTGCACCACCCTCAAGGCGAAATGCAGAAAATCAGCTTCGGCACTCTTCAGTCGTATCAGAATTGCGAAACGATCGATACAGAGAGTTTTGGCTGCATGTCGTCCAGCGCGCTCGACTCCAATCACGTCGAGGTTCAATGGTCATCCGGCACAACCGAAACCGGAAGCAGCGGTTCTGGCCTGTTCGACGCAGGCCAATACCTGATAGGCAGTTTGCACGGCGGCACGGCGAGTTCGTCCTGCAGCGGAACCCGCGCGTATTATGGCCGCTTCGATCTCGCCTATGAGGACAAGCTGCACGAGTTTCTGGCAGCTCCCACGGCGATAACCCAGGAGGTCATGAGCCTGCGTGACGCCATATACCTGTACAACCAACCCATCCGTTCGAACACCTCGCTCCACATTGCGGGGGATAAGTGCGACGTGCTGCAGCTGGTGCTTGATGTGAAATCCGGATTCACAGAATTGCGCATGCAGGACAGCGCCTCTTTTGCATACCCGGACCGGATTCATGACAGCGCAGCCATGTTCGCCTACGCGCTGTACTCAGACGCACAAACGAAGGCCTTCTCGATGCAGGAAAATGCGCCCATAGGAGCCGACCGGGAAATCGGAACTGCGACGGTCTTCGGATACTGTTTCTCAACCAAGGCCGATGCAACCGTGTTCATCTACGACTCGAAAAGTGGCCTCTGCCGCCTCTCCGACGGGACCAGCAATGCCTGCACCCCAGCTCTACACTGACCGCAGGCTGTATTTTTTTGTATCTACAGCGCACGCTGGCAATCGCTGATCAGGATATACGGCCGCCCCTTCCACGCAGTCCATCCTGCCATCCTTTGAGGATGTAGCGGAGATAACTCGCCCTGTTCGAAACGAACACCAGAAACGCCATTACACGAGACACCGAGTAAAAAACCTCGCGGACCTTGTACTTCCATGGAACATAAGGAAGCTTGAGCAGCAGGACACTATTCCTGGCGAGGTAGTATCTCCTGAGGGGGGAGTGAACGCTGATCTCCCTACCGAGCACTTTCAACCTGCTGTCACCAACAGCATGCTCCATCGACACAGCGGGCACACCGTATAGTTTGTAACCCAGCGAGCCCGCCCTCAGACACCACTCGATATCCACGTAGTCGATGAAGAAATCCTCCCGCATCTCTCCCACGACATCCACCGTTTGCAGGTTGATCAGAGACCCAGAGGAAATAAGGATACTGACTTCGACTGGCTCGCTCTCCGGCACAGGATAGAGGCTCTGTAGCGAAAATCCATTGATCCTCGCAAACGGATACTGCCTCCCCGTCCGTGGATCGTGAAAAGCCGGGCCTACGGCAGCAACCCTCGCCCCCGATCGCATCAATGCCGCTTCAGCCTCCAGCAAGGTCTTGACGAGGTCAATAGGGGCCTTGCTGTCATGGTCGAATATGAGCACATGCGTCGCGCCTGCCTTCCTTGACTCGACGATGCCCACGTTGTGCGCCTTCGCCACACCAAGGTTCTCGCCCAACGAGATCAATCGTAGATTGGCGACCTCTTTCTCAAGGGCTGCTGCAGCGGCGATGTTCCTGCTGCCGTTATCGACAAGCAGAATGCAATCGACCTGCCCCTCGACACTGAGAACGAGACTCCTCAGAACGGACAGGTCTGGATTATACGAAACAACGACAGCATATACGCGTGCTAATGCATCAGGCGTTTGAACTTGCATCTCTCTCACTCGAAACCATTCGGCTCGAACTCATTCCTTCAGCACGGCGCATCTCATTGGGAGAGACCCATTTCCTTTTTGATCTTTGCATTACAGGATTTGGCATCAAATTTCTCGAGTGCAAAGCTTTGCGCGGCCGAACCCATAATTGCCGCGCGCGGTGGATTCTGAATAAATACACGCATCGTATCGACAAGAGCCTCGATGCTGCGAGGCTTGATCAGAAATCCGTTTTCTCCGTGCACTACGGTGTCGCGACAGCCAGGCATATCCGTAGTGATAACCGGGCGCCCCATTGCCATTGCTTCCTGGATGCTACGCGGAACACCTTCGCGGTAGTATGAAGGAAGTACGAACACGCTTGCGCGTTCCACTATGGGCCGAACGTCTTCAACGTGGTCGATCCATTCTATGCAGCCATCGCGAACCCATTCTTCAAGCTGCCCGCGTCCGATGGAATTCGGATTTAAATCGGGCCCGCCAAGGAGAATGAACCGAGCCTGTCCTCGAAGCTCCCTTGCCGCCTCGACAAACTCCCGAACACCCTTTTCTTCAATCAGTCGCGCCGCGAGCAGGAAAACAATCGGCTCAAGCGGAACCGGCTGAGGTGCGAAATGCGCCAGATCAACGCCGATGGGCCCCAGCAGAAACGCCTGCTCAGGCACCAAAATGCCCGCTAGAAAAAGCGCCTCGTCCTCACGATTGAGAAAAAAAACCCGCTCCGCTCCCTTCAAGGCGTTTCGGTACAGCAAGGTAACGCCTTTTCTCAAGAATCGACGATACATCGATGGAGGGGTCTCTGCGAAGACGTACCCACCGCCCTCTATCATGGAGAACCTGCGCTGAACCCCTGCAAGGCGTGCAGCCATATTCCCGTAGATCACCGGCTTGACGAAATAGCTGAATACTGCGTCAACGTCCAAGCGCTTGAGTAGCCGAAACAGCGCCCACAAAGCACGGAGGTCGTGCAACGGAGACATCCCGGTACGACGCAACGGATAGTCGACTGGCTCCGCACCGAGCCCCCTGACCTTAGCTCGACTCGCTTCATCATAGTCCGGGGCCAGTGCATGAACTTTCAGACCCAGGTCGGCCCACTCACGGACCAAGCCTCCTCTGAAATTGTAGATTGAAAACGCTTGGCTGCTGATCAGAGCCAGCGACCGGATATTGTTCACTTGAATATTCGGAGGAATCGGATCACCAGATATTTCACTCTGTCACGGTCAAACAGAATGCTCTTCAAGACTCTCGCCCCATAGAAGACCGCATTCCTCACACCAGGAGCAAAACCCGCTCCAGCATGCCTATAGATACGGAAGGGAGCATGCATCAGGACGAGCTTCCATACCGGCAAAATCAGGCGCTTTCTTTCGTCGCTCCTCATGACTCTTTCCCTTTGGCATTGGCGAGGTGGGCTGTTCTGACCACTGCATTGAGTGCGGAAACCCGGAAACGTGCAAATGGGGCATACCGCCACGGAAGATGTCCGAGCTTCTGCATCAACTGGCGCGGGCGCAGCAAATCTCCGAGGCGTAGTTCAGCAGCAGCCAGATCAAGTAGGTGGTCATGTCCGAAATCCTCTGTGTGGGCAAGGCGACCGATGTGCGCCACTTCCGCAACGGAAGGATACACGACAGCACGCTCAGCCATAGCCATGACATACGGCTTGATCTCCTCGAAACGGAATCCGGTAAGGCGCTGGGCTGCAACGAAATGTTCGAGACAGAGCAACGCCCCCCGCTGCATGGCTTCTATATCCGGGTTGGCGCGTAGCTCGGCTTGCCGGTCTAGGGCATCGTCGTCCTTCAACACCGGCTCCACCCCAGACGCGGAGCGCCGATACCCTACGGTGGTTGCGTGTAGCGCCCGCGCGCCCTGCTCGAACAACTCCTCGAAATCGAAGGGCGCACGTTCGTGTGGCGAATTCCGGCTTTGATCAAGGAGGAGCCCTTCCGCCGAGCCATGCCGCAGCGCGGTGCCGTGCATGGCGCTCACAAGCGCGAGATAGTAGCCATCGACATGCGGATACCGGCAGGATGGACGCTCGCCAAACGCCTGCTCCATGAAGCGCTGGATGGTTGCATTCCAGCCAATGTCAACAAGCGCAACGCGGGAGGACGAGAAGAACCCAAGTTGCTCGAAATACTCGAACAGAAGTTGGCTCGAAGCCTCTCCGACAGGCCGAATACGCTCCTGAACCCGTGTGTCACCGAGGAAATCCAACAGGCGTGAATCATGCCAGTCCTGCAATGGCTCATCGAGCTTCTCAAATCCATGCTCGCGTGCGAGGTCTGAAAACGCATCCGGCGCCAGCCCATACGTCTTTAGAATCGACTTCAGCCCACACTGTTTTGGATTGTAAAGGGCAACCAGCGCCTTGACATGATCCAGCCCTCCAGCGACTGCAGCACAAGCAACAACCCTGCGACTCGCGTAGGCGTATTTCGCTGGAGGAAGCTCTGTCCCAGCCAAGGCACTCCAGCGCTCGTACATCCGTTGAAACAGATCACCATCTCGTGCGAGGAAGTAGACACATTCAGGCGCAGTTGCTCGGACGCGCTCCACAAGGCCCAAGGTGAAACAGCTGAATATGGGCCCCAAAACCTCGAGTCCATACTGGAAAAAGAATGCCTCATTGGTTGCGCGCTCATCGTCATGCAAGCGTTCGCCGATGATCTCAGCGAGCATTCGGCCGGGCCACACGCCGCCGCTGCAGGCAAGTTCTGCCGAGATCTGCTGCCGGCGCCTGCGATGACGCTGGTAGGGCTCATCGAGAAATACGCCTGTGACACCGAGTTTAGACGGTGCGATCATATCGGAGTGGAGGTTGTCACCAACATGCAGCAGTTGCGATGGCGTGACACCCTCCGCCTCGAGCACCGCGTTGAACAGACGCCCGGAGTACTTTCCGACTCGATGCTCAGACGAAACGTAGACGCGATCGATGAGCCCTTCATAGCCAAGGCAGTCCAGTAGCATCTTCAAGTGGCGCTCACCGAGATACATATCGGATACGGCGATGAGACGCAACCCGCGGGCATGAGCCCATCTCAGGAACTCGATACCCTCGGGTTTGGCCCTTAAGGCAAGCCGCTCGTATGCCAATTCAACTTCTTCTACTTGAGCAGCAAGCGCCTTTTGCTTCTGCGCTGACAGACCGGGGGCGATACGCGCAACCCACTCGGCGATCAAGTCATCATGATGACACTCATGATCCCCACCGTCCGAGGTGGCTTCCGCGCGCAGCGCAGCCTCAGCTTCGGTCCGCGCAGCAACGAGTGCCTGCGCGTCAGGCCCGTCCGGGAGAAGGGCCGCCACATCCTCCGCAACGCGTTTGACTATCCAGCCCGGAGGCTCGATGCACCGGGATAACAGGGTATCGAACACATCGAACGATATCGTTTTCAGATTCGAAGCCCTAGACTCGACCAGCCGCTTCAGCGCAGGGAAGCTCGTGACGCGGGAAACCGGAGCAGCTGAGAGTTCAGACAGCACTACCTTTCGAGTGCGCCCCCTTCCAATAAAATGGCGGGCCTTGCCAAAATATACGCTAAGCGCGCTTCGCAACGGTCGTCTGATAAACCTCGCCACCTCCGCACCAAGCCTGCTCATTTCCTGACCTTGCTGCGCGATCATCTCTTGCTGTTCCGCAATCAGCGCATCTCGCTCGGCGATCCACCCATCTCGCTCGGCGATCCAACCATCTCGCTCGGCGATCCAACCATCTCGCTCGGCGATCCAACGATCACGATCATCCACCAGGCGCTTCCACTCTGCATCCTTACGGACGAGTGCATCATGTTGGAGGGCAGCAAGTATTTCGTTCTCGTAGCGTTCAATCCGGCCCCACTGCGAATTCAGATGCCGGATTCTCGACGCTAGTCCCCTGCCATCCCCAAGAAGCGCCGCAAGGTGCTCGCGAAGCAGAGCAGATGCCTCGAGGTTCGCCTCCAGAGGACGAGTGCTGATGGTGTTGTAATCATGCAGGCGATAGTTCAGCAATTTCTCTTCAATCCAGCCGAGCTGCCCCCCTCCCGCCAAGACCCTGAGAACAAAGTCATAGTCATGAACGTACCGGTGGGAGCTGAACGGGCCAAAGCGCTCCCATGAAACACGACTGAACACAAAATTCGAGGTAGTCATGAAGACGTTGCCCTCGAGCAAGGTGCCCACCCAATCGCCCGTCTCATTCCAGACGCTTTTCAGCTCCTCGAAGGCATCGACCCACCAGTGCTCGGCAACTGCCTGCCCCGAGGCATCGATCAACTGGATGTCAGTGCCAACAAGATCGAATCCCTCCGACTGTATTAGGGACACACAACGCGACAAGCGGTCGGGCCTGAAGCGATCATCGGAGTTCAGAATCGCAAGGTAGTCGCCTTGAGCGACTTCGAGCGCTCGATGCAGGGTGTAATGAGCCCCCCGGTTTGACGCGTTTCGATACACCCGAACCCTTGGATCGTCGATCGCCGTCAAGATGCTCCAACTGTCGTCCTGAGAAGCATCGTCCCATATGATCAGTTCAAGCGGCACCGATTGCGCCAGCACGCTTTCGATCGCATCCAGAAGGAAGCGCGCATGGTTGAAGGATGGAATGACCACACTGACTAACGGGCAGGACATGCACGATCTACCTATGGCTCCGGCAGGCCGGAAGAGGGCGAATGATACCGCGCCAACGCCAACAATTCCCGGCCAGCCCGCCCTGACAACCATGGAGGGCTGGTAAGCTTGGGCGTTTGCTCGACGGTTAAGCTCGCATGTCCATTCTTGTCACCGGTGCCAACGGCTTCATAGGATCCGCACTTGTCAAGGCGCTCTCCGAGGCAGGGCATACGGTCACTGCAGCGGCACGTTCGGCCGGCAATAGCTCCGGGCTTGTACAGTCTCCTTCGTTGGGCCCGGCAGCAAACTGGCGCCATCTCCTTCGCGGTCAGTCCGCGGTGGTTCACACTGCAGCGCGGGTGCATGTAATGCACGAGAGGGGGTCAGACTCGTCGGATCTGTACCAGGTGGAGAACACGCTTGGCACACTCGCCTTGGCGGATCAGGCCGCTGAGGCAGGTGTCGGGAGATTCCTGTTTATCAGCACCATCAAGGTAATGGGTGAAGCATCAACGCACCCCCTTTGCCCCTCTGAAACGCCTTCACCAGCAGACGCTTACGCGCGCTCAAAGCTCGCGGCCGAGGAGGGCTTGATGAGAATCTGTCGCGAAAAGCGGATGGAGTTCGTAGTCATCCGGCCCCCGCTGGTCTATGGACCAGGAGCAAAAGGCAATTTTCAGACGATGATACGCTGGCTCCAGCGTGGCCTTCCGATCCCCCTGGGTGGATTTACCAGCAATCGGCGCTCATTTCTGGCGCTGGACAACCTTGCAGACCTTGCCGTCACGTGCGTCACCCATCCGGCTGCCGCAAACCAGGTTTTTCATGCCGCTGACGGCGAAGATCTGTCGACAGCAGAACTCCTCCGGCAGCTCGGTTCGGCGATGGGGCTCAACCCTTGGCTACCGTCGATACCGCCTGAGATCATAGGGCGACTCGCTGCACTGGCGGGAAGAAAGGATCTGATGACCCGTCTTTCAGGGAGCCTTCAGGTCGACATCTCCCACGCCTGCACGACGCTTGATTGGCAGCCCCCGATAAACGTCCGCGAAGGCCTCAGGCGGAGCGTTGAAGGATTCGACCGATGATCGACTGGCGTTGCAGCACAGCCATCATCGCAGGCATTGGCGTGGTCGCGATGGTCATGACGGGAGTACTTCGCCGATATGCGTTGGCACGCAATTTGCTTGATATCCCAAATACCCGGAGCTCCCACTCCGCGCCTACACCTCGGGGCGGTGGAGTGGCGATCGTACTCAGTACCCTCCTGGGGGTCGTCTGGCTTCGCTCTTCCGGCTTTATCAGCCCTAACGAGTTCTGGGGGATCCTGGGGGCGGGAGGGCTTGTTGCCTTGATAGGCTTCGTGGACGACCATCGGCACATCGCCGCCCTTTGGCGCCTGCTTGCGCATTTTGTGGCAGCTGCATGGATTGTGCTCTGGCTGGGGGCGCCTTCATCACTCACTGCCTTCTCTGGCCGCTTTGATCTCCTGTGGTTAGGCTACGCCCTGACCGCCGTCTACCTCGTCTGGATGCTCAATCTCTACAACTTCATGGACGGCATCGATGGCCTTGCCAGCATGGAAGCAATCACCGTCGGCTTGGGCGGGGCTCTTGTTCATTTCCTCGCGGGTCAAACCGAGCCGGCAATGCTCCCTCTCTTGCTTGCTGCAGCGGTGGCCGGTTTCGCGATCTGGAACTTTCCTCCGGCGAGAATCTTCATGGGGGATGCAGGCAGCGGTTTTCTCGGAATCATGTTTGGAATCCTATCCGTCCAGGCAGCCAGCACATCCATCACATTATTTTTTGCATGGCTGGTGTTGCTCGGAGTATTCATCACGGATGCTTCTCTTACCCTCCTTCGACGCTTGTTCCGAGGAGAACGAGTTCACCAAGCGCATCGGACCCACGCATACCAGCACGCAGCGCGCCGGTACGGTGGACACCTGCCCGTCACGCTTACGGTCACCGCCTTGAACCTGATCTGGCTGCTTCCGCTTGCGGTAGCCATCACAATGGAATGGCTCGACCCGGTCGTGGCGCTTGTGCTCGCCTACACCCCGCTGCTTGCCTTAGCAGTTCATCAGAACGCAGGAGGGGAAACCCAGGCCGACGATCAAAACAAGAGCAAGTCTTTATTGCGCAAGATGTGACCTGCAGCAGGAGCGAGTAGAATTCTGCATCCCGACAGATGGGCCTATCGCTCCTCGCGGGCTCGACATGATCAACACCAGCCTGCTCTCATCCCTCGTTTTCCTTTTCGACCTGCTCGCGGCTGCTCTTGCTTTCGGAGGGGCTTTGCTGCTTAGCTCAAACCTGCATTGGCCCCCGGGTTACGAGACCCGCCTCATACCTACGGGCTTGCCCCTGCTGGCAGTCCATATCGTAGCCTGTCGGGTGGCAGGTCTCTACCGGGGGATGTGGGTTTTCGCAAGCCTTCCCGATCTAAAACGGGTACTCAAGGCAGTGGCGATGACCTCCGCTGCAATGCTGCTGATGCTTGTCTTGGACCACGCAACTCCGACACTGCCAAGATCCATGGCCGTGTTGTTCCCGATCCTCCTCCTGGTGATCATGAGCGGTGGCCGCGCCACATGGCGCATGTGGAAAGAGTATCGCCTTTATGGTGGGCTCGTAGGTGCCGGCAAACCCGTCATCATCGTCGGGGCGGGCAGCGGCGGTGCGATGCTGGTACGCGAGCTTGAGCGAAGTCCCGATTGGCAAGTCGTAGCACTGGTGGACGACGATTCCAGCAAATGGCGCCGCGAACTTTACGGACACCCGGTGGTGGGCGCAATCGATCTTCTTCCACGTGTTCTGGAGGAAACCAAGGCCCAGCACGTCATACTTGCCATGCCTTCGGCTGCGGGCGCAGAAGTAAAGCGGGCCACGGACCTCGCCGTTCGCGCTGGCGCCCATGTGTTCACCGTCCCAGGGCTGGAAGACCTAATGAACGGAAAGGTCGCAATTCACACCATGCGCCCGGTGGACATCGAGGACCTTCTTGGCCGGGAGCCAGTCTGCATCGACTCAGAGCATGTAAGCAGGATGATCACCGGCAAGACAGTACTGATCACCGGAGCCGGAGGGTCAATCGGCAGCGAGCTTTGTCGCCAACTCGCCCGCTATGAGCCAGCTCGGCTAATCTTGCTGGAATCCAGCGAATTTGCGCTTTACAACATCGAGCAGTGGTTCGCCAACATGCAACAGGCCACGGACATTGTGGCACTTTCGGGCGACGTAAAGGATCCGGAACGGATAGAGACCATTTTCAAGCAATGGAAACCCCAAATCGTGTTTCACGCCGCGGCCTACAAGCACGTTCCGCTCATGGAGGTCGGTAATGCTTGGGAGGCAGTGCGTAATAACGTTCTTGGTACGCTGCGTGTGGCGTCAAGTGCACATCGCCATGGGGTCGAGCGCTTTGTCCTCATATCGACGGACAAGGCAGTGAATCCTACCAACGTCATGGGCGCCACCAAGAGATTGGCTGAAATGGTCTGTGAAGCCCTACAGCGTACGACTCGTAGCGCTTTGGAGACTCACGAAACCGTGACGGGAACCCAGTTCGAAATCGTGCGCTTTGGCAATGTCCTCGGCAGCACCGGAAGCGTGATTCCGAAATTTTCTGAGCAAATTGCACGTGGCGGGCCTGTTACCGTCACGCATCCGGACATTACGCGCTTCTTCATGTCGATACCCGAAGCAGCGCTACTGGTTCTTCAGGCGTCAGCGATGGGGCACGGTGGAGAGATTTTCGTGCTTGACATGGGAAAACCTGTACGCATTGCAGATTTGGCTCGGAATATGATTCGTCTGTCAGGCTACACAGAGGACTCAATTCGTATTGAGTTTATTGGTCTGCGCCCGGGCGAAAAACTGTATGAGGAGTTACTCGCGGATGCCGAGCAGACAAGAACGACACCGCACCCAAAGCTCCGGATCGCGCGTTCGCGGCCAGTGCCCCCTGGCTTCATCGAAGAACTCGAATGCTGGCTGTCGGAGCCTGGCCCCTCGACCGACTGTGACGTCAGGCTGGCATTGAAACGCTGGGTACCAGAGTACAAGCCCACGAGTCATTGATCTTGCAATAACGCAAATAGCAAACATGGTCCCTGTACTCCGACAACTCGAACCAATCCGAGAGCGCTGAGTCAGACCGGAGCCTTACATGCCTCCAACCTCACCCCCGATCGCCTGCAGTCGCGCATACGTCCCGCCCTTCGCCACAAGCTCGGCATGCGTTCCGCGCTCCACGATCCGTCCAGAATCCATAACCAGAATCTGATCCGCCTTCTCGATCGTCGATAGCCGGTGGGCGATGACGATGGTCGTGCGCCCGGCCATCAGCCGCTCGATTGCTGCCTGGATAAGCCTTTCCGACTCGGTATCCAGCGCAGACGTCGCCTCGTCCAGAATCAGGATCGGCGCATTTTTCAGCAGCGCACGCGCAATCGCCAGGCGCTGACGCTGGCCGCCGGAGAGGAGTACGCCGTTTTCGCCGATCTCGGTGTCGAAGCCTTGCGGCAAACGGTCGATGAACTCGCGTGCGTTGGCAGCTTCGGCTGCAGCGACGATCTCTTCGCGGCTGGCGCCGGCAAGCTCGCCGTAGGCGATGTTCTCGGCCACCGAGCCATTGAAAAGCGTGACCTGCTGCGTGACCAGCGCGATATGGCGGCGCAGGTTGGCGAGCGTGTAGTCTTCCACCGCTACCCCATCGACCAGCAGCCGGCCTTCATCGTGCTGATAGAAGCGCGGGATGAGGTTGGCAAGCGTGGACTTGCCGCTGCCCGACTTGCCGACCAGGGCGATCATCTGACCCGGCGCCGCCGTGAAGTCGACGCCCTCCAGAGCCCTGCCCTCGGCGCCGGGATAGGTAAAGCCCAGGCCCTGCGCTTCGACGCGTCCGGTGATGTGGGTGCGCTCGACGCTGCCGGCGTCCGGCTCGGGCGCCTCGTCGAGTTGCTCGAAGATGCTGTCGGCCGCAGCCACGCCGCGCTGGATCTTGGAACTGACCTCACCCAACAGGCGGATAGCACGCGGCAACAGGCCGGCTGCGGTCATGAAGGCGACCACGTCACCCGCGGTAGCGTCGCCTCGCACCTTGAGCACCATGAACAGCAGCAGGCCCATCGCGCTATAGATGATGAGATTCATCAGCGCCGAGAAGACCTCCTCGGTGCGTACCATCTTGAGCTGGCGCTTGGTGTTGTCTAGGCTGGCATGCCCGAAGCGGGCGCGCTCGTAATCCGCGCCACCGAAGCTGCGCACCACACGATAGCCCTGAATGGTTTCGGAGGCCACATGGGTGACCTCACCCATGGCGGTCTGGATGTTCTTTGACAGGCGGCGGAATTTGCGGCTGGCGTTGGACACCAGCCAGCCGATCACAGGCAGCACCACGAGCAAGGTGAGAGTGAGTTGCCAGTTCATCCAAAGCAGGTAGCTCAACAGCGCAATGACGGTGAGCCCCTCGCGGAACAGGGTCTTCACCGCATCGGTGGCGGCGCCGGTGACCATGGTGACGTTGTAGGTGAGCTTGGAGACCAGGTGGCCGGAGTTCTGCGCGTCGTAGAAACGGTTGGGCAGCACCAGGAAGCTCTCGAAGAGCTGAGTGCGCAGGTCATGCACCAGTCCAAGCGACACCTTGGAGATGGCGTAGTTGCCGAGGAACGTGCCCACTCCCTGCCATAGCGCGATCAGCATCACCATGACCGGGATCGCGAACACGATGTCGAGCGCATCCAGCCACGCGATGCCGGTCGCGACCGGTTCGTCGGGCGTGGCCAGCCCGTCGACGAAGAACTTGAACACCGCCGCAAGGCCCGCCTTGGCAGCGCCCGCAATGGCAAAACCCAGAATGCTGAGCAGAAAGAAGCCCAGGTATGGCTTTGTGTAGCCGAGCAGGCGGGTATACACCTTGAGGCTGCTGGTCTGGGCCGCAGCGTCGACCGGCAGGGGTGGCCGCTCACGGGTTTCGGGCGCGGGCGTCGGCTCGGTGTTCGGGGGGGCTGTGTTCATGGCGCTGAATGATATGCCAAGCAAGGGAAGTGCTCGCAGCTCACTCCGGCAAACCGTGCAGAAGCCAGGCAACCGTACGCAGGCGCTGCCCATCCCGCCCGAAGCGGCGCCCGCGCGGCAGATGGCGCAGCCAAGCCAGGCGGCCCGCCGTACGCAACACCTGCGCACGGATCTCGGCATCCAGCCCGGCGAGGGTGTCGCACACCCGGAGGCCCGCAGGATCGAGCAGGTCCCGCTGGTCCAGGATCAGCGCGGTCGAATGCAGGTAGCACAACCAGTCACGCGCCTGGCACTGTGCAAGGTCCAGTGCGCGACCGGGGTCGTCCTCGAAGTCGATGAAGGCAATGCGGCCGTCGGCAGCGCGCACCATGTTGCGGGCGAAGCCTTGGCTCAGATAGCCGCCGCGGCGATGCAGATCGGCAAGCGCCGCAAGGCCCTCGTCGAACAGGGCGAGGCAGGCGGGCACATTCTTGGCAGTGGCCATTTCCTGCTGCAGGCTGAGGCCCGGCTCGCCTGTGCTGCCCAGATCCTTGAGCATCAGGCCGGCGTCGCTCCAGGCCAGCACCTCAGGCACGAACGCGCCCTGCGCAGCCAGGACCTGCAGGCGGCGCACCTCGGTATTGATGGCATCGGCACCGCCAAAATTGGGCACCGGGCTGAGCACTCCAAGACCGAGCGCACGTGACAGGAAGCCCATCGCCAAGTAGCGCCAGCGCGGGTTACGCGGCCCCGCCTTCTTAACCCACACGCGCTGCCCCCCGAAATCATGGGCACCGACATTGTGGGTCTGGCGCGCCAGCGCCTCTGCCAGGAAGCGTTCGGCAGTGGTCTGCACCACCATCAGTGCGCTTCATCCCAGTTGTCGCCCGCACCGACTTCGACCAGCAACGGCACCTTCAGCTCGGCAACGCCGCCCATCAGCCTAGGCAGCGCCTCACGGATGGTGTCGAGTTCGACCGCCGGCACCTCCAGCACCAGCTCGTCATGCACCTGCAGCACCAGCTTCGACTTCAGACCCGACGCCGCAAGCCAGTCGCTCGCCGCGATCATCGCCTTCTTGATCAGGTCGGCTGCGGTGCCCTGCATCGGCGCGTTGATCGCCGCGCGCTCGGCGGCCTGGCGGCGGCCAGCCTGGCTGGCGCGGATGTCGGGCAGGTACAGCCGGCGGCCGAACACGGTCTCGACATAGCCTTGCTCGCGCGCCTCGGCGCGGGTGCGCTCCATGTACTCTGCAACGCCGGGGTAGCGGGCAAAGTAGCGATCGATCCAGGCCTGCGCGGCGGCACGCTCGATGCCCAGGTTCTTTGCCAGGCCGTGCGCGCTCATGCCGTAGATGAGGCCGAAGTTGATCACCTTTGCGTAGCGGCGCTGCTCGCTGCTGACCTCCGCCGGCGGCATGCCGAAGACCTCGCCGGCGGTGGCGCGATGCACGTCCTCGCCTTTCGCGAAAGCCTCGAGCAGGCGGGCATCGTCCGACAGGTGGGCCATGATGCGCAGCTCGATCTGCGAGTAGTCGGCCGACACGATGAGGTGGTCGCGCGGCGCGATGAAGGCGGCGCGGATGCGGCGGCCTTCCGGCGTGCGGATCGGGATGTTCTGCAGGTTGGGCTCGGAGCTCGACAGACGGCCGGTGACGGCAGTGGCCTGCGAGAAGCTGGTATGCACGCGGCCCGTCCTGGGGTTGACCATGCGCGGCAGCTTGTCGGCGTAGGTGCTCTTCAGCTTGGCCAGGCTACGGTGCTCGAGCAGCAGCTTGGGCAGCGGGTAATCTTCGGCGAGCTTCTCCAGCACCTCCTCGTCGGTGGAGGGCTGGCCGGTGGCGGTCTTCTTGACCACCGGCAGGCCGAGCTTGCCGAACAGGATCTCGCCGAGCTGCTTGGGCGAGCCGAGGTTGAAGGGCTGGCCGGCGAGCGCGTGGGCCTCGCCTTCGAGCGCGTGCAGGCGGCGCCCGAGTTCCTCGGAATGCTGGCTGAGCAGGAAAGGGTCGATCAGCACGCCGGTGCGCTCCATCTGCTGCAGCACGGACAGCACCGGTAGCTCGATTTCGCGATACAGCGCGGCGAGCTGCGGCGTGGCCTCGAGCTGCGGCCACAGGCGCTGGTGCAGGCGCAGGGTGACGTCGGCGTCCTCGGCCGCGTACTCGGTAGCGCGGTCCATGGCGACCTCGTCGAAGCCGATCTGCTTGGCCCCCTTGCCGCACACCTCGGTGTAAGGGAGGGTTATCAGCCCGAGGTGGCGCTTGGCGAGCGAATCCATGTCGTGCGGCTTGTCGCTTTCGAGCACGTAGGACTGGAGCAGCGTGTCGTGCGCGATGCCGCGCAGCGTAATGCCATGGTTGGCGAGCACGTGGGCGTCGTACTTCAGGTTCTGGCCAACCTTGGCGTGCTGGTCCGACTCCAGCCAGGGACGGAGCTTCGCCAGCACCTCTTCCAAAGGCAGTTGCGCCGGCGCGTCACCCCCCCGGTGCGCCAGCGGCAGATAAGCCGCCTCGCCCGGTTCAACCGCAAACGACATCCCCACCAGCTTCGCCGCCATCGGATCGAGGCTGGTGGTTTCCGTGTCGAAGGCGGTGAGTTCGGCCGCGAAGATCTTCGCCAGCCAGGCGTCGAAGCTCGGCCAGTCGAGGATGGCAACGTAGCCCGCACGGTGCGCGCCGGGCGGGTCATCGGAAATAGCGGAAATTGGGTTCTGTCCCCTATTTCCTTGGTCATCGAACCGGCGAGCCTCGGTTGCTGCCTTCGACGCAGCGACACTCTCCGCGCCGCCATCCAGATCCTTCAGCCAAGACTTGAACTCGAAGCGCTCGTACAGTGCGCGCAGCGCTGCCTTGTCGTCCTCGCGCGCCGGTAGCTCGTCGAGCGCCACCGGCAGTTCGACATCGGTCGCCACCGTCACCAGCCTGCGCCCGAGCGGCAGGAAGTCCAGGTGCTTGCGCAGGTTCTCGCCCACCTTGCCGCCGACCTTTTCGGCGTTGGCGACGAGATTGTCTAGGGTGCCGTATTCGGTCAGCCACTTTACCGCGGTCTTGGGGCCACACTTTTCCACCCCCGGCACGTTGTCCACCGTGTCGCCGACCAGCGCCAGGTAGTCGACGATACGCTCGGGCGGCACGCCGAACTTCGCCTCGACGCCGGCCGCGTCCAGCACCTCCTCGCTCATGGTATTGACCCAGCGCACCCCGGGACGCACGAGTTGGGTGAGATCCTTGTCGCCGGTGGAAATCACGACTTCCCAGCCACGCTCGAGCGCCTGGCGGGTCAGGGTGCCGATGACATCGTCGGCCTCCACGCCCTCCACCGACAGCAACGGCCAGCCCTCGGCCTGCACCGCTTCGTGCAGCGGTGCGATCTGCACACGCAGATCGTCGGGCATCGGCGGCCGATGCGACTTGTACTCGGGATACCAGTCGTCGCGGAAGGTCTTGCCCTTGGCATCGAACACGCAGGCGCGAAATTCTGCCTTGTAGTCGCTTTCCAGCCGCCTTAGCATCGACAGCACCCCCCGGATCGCGCCCGTCGGCTCGCCTTGCGAATTGCGCAGGTCGGGCAAGGCATGGAAGGCGCGATAGAGATAGCTCGAGCCATCTACGAGCAGCAGCGTGGGCATTCTGGATCCTAGAGAACGACAACATGACCGCGAAAGAAAAACTCCCCCGCAGCGTTCCCGACAGCAGCGCGCCGCGATACAACGCGCGCGAATCCTGGCGGATCTTCGGAATTATGGCAGAGTTCGTCGAGGCGACCGAACGGCTGTCCTCCATCCGGCCGGCCGTTTCGATCTTCGGCAGCGCACGCACGCCGCCCGACCACATGTACTACATTCTCACCGAGCAGATCGCCCGTCAGCTCTCCGACGCCGGCTTCGCGGTGATCTCTGGCGGCGGGCCGGGCCTCATGGAGGCGGCAAACAAGGGCGCCTTCTTCGGCAAGAGCCCCTCGGTGGGCCTGAACATCCAGTTGCCACTGGAGCAGAACGCCAACCCCTACCAGGACATCTCGCAAACTTTCCAGCACTTCTTCGCACGCAAGTTCATGTTCGTGAAGTTCGCGACCGCCTATGTGGTGATGCCGGGCGGTTTCGGCACCCTGGACGAGTTGCTCGAGGCGATGACGCTGATCCAGACCCGCAAGAGCCGCCGCATCCCGATCATCCTGGTGCACCGCCCCTTCTGGCAGGGCCTGATCGACTGGTTCCGCGACCGCTTGGTAAGCGAGGGCATGATCAAGGTCGAGGATCTCGACCTGGTGCAGATCATCGACGAGCCGGGGGAGGTCGTCGAAGCGATCTTCAAGCACTACGAACGCCGCGGCTTCCAGCCCCTGCCCGCCGAGCGGGAGATGATGCTCAACCTGTAAATGTAAAGGGGCTCACAGACCCCAGCCTGCAGCCGGCCCGCGGGCGAAGCGCGCGCATTGCAGCTAGAATTCCACCATCTTCAGGAGATCATCATGCGTCGCACCCTGTTCGCCCTCTTGCTGGCCGCCAGTGCCCCGGTTTTCGCCCAGCAGCCTGCCGGCCTCGAGCCCATTCCCGAGCCGCCGCCGATGCCCGCCGAGGATGCGCTGGCCGACGAGCCGGAGGTCACCATCGTCAAGCGCGGCGACGACACGGTCACCGAATACCGCATCCGCGGCAAGCTCTATATGGTCAAGGTCACGCCGCCGCATGGCGTGCCGTACTATCTGGTCGACAAGGAAGGCAACGGCCAGATGGTGCGCGACGACCGCGGCCCCGAGCTGGCCGTGCCGATGTGGGTGATCAAGTCCTGGTGAGCACGCCGTTCGCGAGCCGCTGCGTTCGGAATGACAGCGAGCCGCCACCGCTTGCTGGCGCCGCGCCCGGCTCTGCCACGCCTCGGCTCTGCCACAGCTTTCCGCCGGTCTGCTCGGCCGATGCCCGGGTGCTCGTGCTCGGCAGCATGCCGGGAGCCGCCTCGATCGCCGCGGCCCAGTACTACGCTCACCCACGCAATGCCTTCTGGCAGATCATGGGCGCACTGTTCGGCGCGAGCCCGGCCCTTCCCTACGAACAACGCCTGCAGCGCCTGGCCGTCGCGGGCGTGGCGCTGTGGGACGTGATCGCATGCGGTGAGCGTGAGGGCAGCCTGGACAGCGCAATCCGCCCGGACAGCATCGAAGCCAACGACTTCGCCCGTCTGTTCAGCGATTGCCCGCGCATCGGTCATGTGTTCTTCAACGGTGCCGCTGCCGAAACCATCTTTCGCCGCCATGTGTCTCCGCGGATGGCCCTGCCTGAGTTGCGCTTCACCCGCCTGCCCTCGACCAGCCCTGCGCATGCAGCCCGCAGCTTCGATGCCAAGCTCGCCGCATGGCAGGCAGTGAAGAGCGCGACGTGTGACGGCGCAGGCCCCCGCCCGTCCAGCGCCCGGGTGCCCGCGGCGATCGCCGCCAGTGCCTGACCCAAACCTCGCCGAACGTCCCTTCCGGAGCCCGCATGTCCGTCTTCACCCCCGTCCCCGAATCCGTGCTCGCCTGCTGGCTCCAGGACTATGCCGTCGGCCGCCTGGAGGAACTCAGGGGCATCTCGGCCGGCGTGCAGAACAGCAACTTCTTTGTCACTACCACGCTCGGCCGCTACGTGCTGACGCTGTTCGAAGGCATCCCGCGCGCCGAGCTGCCCTACTACCTGCACCTGATGGCCCACCTCGCGCGCCATGGCTTGCCGGTTCCGGCGCCGATCGCCAACCGTCACAACGAATACCTCGGCACCCTGCAGGAGCGGCCCGCCGCGCTCGTGGTGCGCCTGTCGGGCAGCTCCGAGATGAATCCGGGCCTGCCCCATTGCGAGCGCGTCGGCGCCATGCTCGCCGGCCTGCACCTGGCCGGCCAGTCCTACGGCCGCCGCCAGGAAAACCCGCGCGGTGCCACCTGGCGCACAGCCACCGCAAGCGTCGTGCGCCCCTTCCTGCCCGCCGACGAGCAGGCGCTGCTTGACGCCGAACTCGCCATTCAGGCCAGGACAGACCTCGCCACCCTGCCCGCAGGCGCGATCCACGCCGACCTCTTCCGCGACAACGTGCTGTGGGACACCGACGCCGATGGCAACGTACGCATCGGCGGCGTCATCGACTTCTACTTCGCCGGTTACGACGCACTGCTGTTCGACGTGGCCGTGACCGTCAACGACTGGTGCTCCGCCGCGGACGGCAGCCTGGACGAAACCCGCACTGCAGCACTGCTCGCCGCCTACCATGCCGAGCGCCCGTTCTGCGACGCCGAGCGCACCGCCTGGCCAGCGATGCTGCGCGCCGCTGCGCTGCGCTTCTGGCTGTCGCGCGCAGCGGATTTCCACCTGCCGCGCGCAGGAGAAATGGTTCTGGTGAAGAATCCGAACGAGTACCGCGACATCCTGCGCCTGCGCAGTGCGGGCGTGCCCGACCTTCCGCGCTGAACCGCCGCCTGCCCCGATCGACACCCAATGGACCAGGATCCGCAAGCGCCCCGCCGCCCCCACCCGCCACCGCCGCCCGCTCCGGGCGACGTCGCGCCCGGCCACGCCCTGAACTGGCTTGCCGAAGGCTGGCGCCTCTTCATGCTCGCTCCCGGCGCCTGGGCCATCCAGGCGCTGATCTTCTTCGTCATCGTCGCCGCACTCGGCATGCTGCCCTTCCTCGGTTGGGCCGCTGCGCCGATCGCGCTGCCGGTGCTGGTCGGCGGCATGCTTTCAGGCGCGCAGCGCCTCGATCGCGGCGAAACCCTGAGCATCGACGCACTCTTCGACGGCATCCGCAAGCAGGCCAGTAGCCTGCTGCTGTTAGGGGTGTTCCACCTTCTCGGCATGCTGCTCGCCGCAATCACCGCCGCGGCCATCGGTGGCAGCGCGGCGCTCACCGGCATCGCGGTCGGGGCGCTTGCAGGGATGGGTATGGCCGCCGGGGGCATGATGCTGGGCGTCGTCGTGTTCACCGTGCTCTGGGCGCTGCTGATGATGGCGCTGTGGTTCGCCCCGGCGCTGGTGATGCTGCACGAGGTGGCGCCGCTCGACGCCATGAAGCTCTCGGCCCGCGCCTGCATGCACAATCTGCTCGCCTTCATCGTGCTCGCCGTGCTGCTCTATGTCAGCGTGTGGGTGGCGATGATTCCCGCCGGGCTGGGCATGCTGGTCCTGATCCCGGTGATCACGGGCGCACTCTACGCCGCCTGGAAGGAAACCTTCTCGCCACTGCTCGCACTGCCGCCCCCGGGCGGGGCGACACCGAGTGAGCCTTCCCCTCCCCCGATATCCGAATAGCGACTACAAGACTCCGACATGCAAGCACGACAACTCCCGATGCAGCGCGGCTGGGCCTGGTTGCGCGAGGGCGTGGCGATCTGGCGGCGCAACCCTGCGCTGGTCACCTTCGCTACCTTCGGCTACCTGCTCTCCATCGTCCTCCTCAGCATCGTCCCCATCCTCGGACAACTGGTCGCCTCGCTGCTGATGCCGGCCCTGTCCGTAGGCGTGCTCAACGCCTGCCGCGCAGTCGATGCGGGGCGCAAGGCCGGGCCGGACGTGCTCTTTTCCGGCTTCAAGAGCAACCTCCCGTCGCTGGTCGCGGTCGGCGGCCTGTATCTGGCTGGCACCATCCTGGTGCTCCTCCTCGTGTCGCTCGTCGATGACGGTAGCCTGTTCGCCCTCATGCGCGGCGAGGACATCGAGGAGCAGATGCGTGGCGACTCCACGCTCGGCTTCACCCTGCTCGTGGCTCTGGTGCTGAGCACGCCGGTGATGATGGCCTACTGGTTCGCCCCGGTGCTGGCCTCGTGGTGGCAGGTGCCAGCGGCGAAGGCCCTGTTCTTCAGCTTCTACGCCTGCCTGCGCAACTGGCGCCCGTTCCTGGCCTACGCCATCGGTCTGGCGATCTTCGGTGCCATCCTTCCGGGCATCGTCATCGGGGTGCTCGGCCTGGTCTCGCCGACGCTGGGCAGCGTACTCTCGCTGCCGATCCCACTCATCATCCTGCCGGTGATCTTCTGCACCTTCTACACCGCCACCCGCGACGTGTTCGGCCTGCCGGAAGGCGAGCGCCGCCGCATCGACACCCGCCCCGAAGACGCCGATGCAGGCTGAGCAAGCCCTCTCCGGCGACACTGCAGCAGACCTGCCCCTGGGCCTGCTCGGCGGCACCTTCGATCCGATTCACTTCGGCCATCTGCGTCTGGCCGAGGAAGCGCGCGAGGCGCTCGGCCTGGGCGAGCTGCGCTTGATGCCCGCAGGCCGACCGCCGCACCGCGGCGAACCCGGCAGCACGCCTGAAGACCGCCTTGCCATGGCCCGCCTGGCCGCTGCCGGCAATCCCGCGCTGCGGGTCGACGACACCGAAGTGCGCGCGCAGCAGAAGAGCTACACCGTGCTCACGCTCGAGCAACTGCGCGCCGAAAGCGGCCCCCTGCGCCCGCTGGTGCTGATCCTGGGTGCCGATGCATTCGAGGGGCTGCCGGGCTGGCACCGCTGGAAAGAGCTGTTCGCGCTCGCCCATATCGCGGTCGCCAACCGGCCGGGCTACGCCCCCCACGGCCGGCGCTGGCCCGCCACACTCTCGGCAGAACTCGCCGCTGCCTGCCGCGACCGCCACAGCACCGACATCGCGGACCTGCGCACCACACCCGCCGGGCGCGTGATCGCCTTCGACATGACGCCCCTGGCAATCTCTGCCTCGCTGATCCGCGACCTGGTGCGGGATGGCCACAGCGCCCGCTATTTGCTGCCCGATTCCGTTCTCGACTATATTGCCGCGCACCGTCTTTACCGCAAGGGAAGATAGGCCCTATTTTCCCGCCTCACCAGGAAGCACATGGACACCCCCACCCTCGAGAAGATCGTCATCAACGCGCTGGAAGACATCAAGGCGCGCGACATCGAAGTCATCGACACTTCGACGCACACCCCCCTCTTCGACCGCATCGTCATCGCCAGCGCAGAATCCGGCCGCCAGACCCGCGCGCTGGCGCAGAACGTGCATGACAAGGTCAAGGAGGCCGGCGGCGAGATCATCGGCACGGAAGGACAGGAAACCGGCGAGTGGGTGCTGGTCGACCTCGGCAACATCGTCGTACACGTGATGCAGCCCGCAGTGCGTGCACACTACAAGCTGGAAGAGCTCTGGAACACGCCCTCCGCGGGCCGTCGCGCCACCGCCCGCTGAAATGAAGCTTTTCGTCGTCGCCGTCGGCCATCGCATGCCCGCCTGGGTGCAGGCCGGCTTCGACGAATTCGCGCGCCGCATGCCGCGCGAGTTGCCTCTGCAACTGGTCGAGGTCAAGGCCGAGCCGCGCACCAGCGGCAAGACGGTGGAAGCGATGATGGCTGCCGAAGCCACCCGCATCGAAGCCGCGCTGCCGCCGCGTTGCCGCCGCGTCATCCTCGACGAGCGTGGCACCGAGCTCACCACCCTGGCGCTCGCGCGCAGGCTCGAAGCCTGGCAAGGCGAAGGCCAGGACATCGCGCTCATCGTCGGCGGGCCGGACGGGCTCGCGCCCGAGTTCAAATCCGGCGCACACGAGGCGATCCGCCTCTCCAGCCTGACCCTGCCCCATGCCCTGGTGCGCCCGCTGCTGGCCGAGGCGCTGTACCGCGCGTGGACGGTGCTGCGCAATCACCCCTATCACCGCGAATAGCCAAGCATCCATGCCGCTCACGCCACGCATCTACCTGGCCTCAAAGAGTCCCCGCCGTCGCGAACTGTTGCGCCAGATCGGCGTGAACTTCGACGTCCTCACTTTCCGCTCCGGCGAGCGCGGAGAGGATGCGGATGTCGATGAAACCCCGTTCCGGGACGAGGCGGTCGACCGCTACGTTGAGCGCCTAGCGCTCGCCAAGGCCGAGGCGGGCACACGCCGCGTGATCTGGCGCAAGCTGATGCTCCGGCCCGTCCTGGCGGCAGATACCACGATCGAGCTCGACGGCGCCATCATCGGCAAGCCCGCCGACGCGGCCGAGGCGCAGGACATCCTCAAGCGCCTGTCCGGGCGCAGCCACCGCGTGCTCACCGCCGTGGCGATGAGCGACGGGGAGCGTACACGCAGTCGCCTATCGGTCAGCGAAGTGCGCTTCCGCACCCTCCCCGAGCAGGAGATTCGCCGCTACGTCGCCAGCGGCGAGCCCATGGACAAGGCAGGCGCCTACGGCATTCAGGGTCACGCCGCCCTGTTCGTCGAGGAGATTCGCGGCAGCTACTCCGGAATCATGGGATTGCCACTGTTCGACACCGGCATCCTGCTCGAAACCTTCGGCTACACCCTGTGAGCGCAGACAGCACATGAGCATCGAATTCCTCATCAACTTCACGCCGCAGGAAACCCGCGTCGCCCTCGTCGAACAGGGCGTGGTGCAGGAACTGCACGTCGAACGCACCGCCAGCCGCGGTATCGTCGGCAACATCTACCTCGGCAAGGTGGTGCGCGTGCTGCCCGGCATGCAGTCCGCCTTCATCGACATCGGCCTGGAGCGCACCGCCTTCCTGCATGTAGCCGATATCTGGAGCGACCGCCAGAACGGCGAATCGGCGCGGCCGATCGAGAAGATCCTCACCGAAGGCCAGAGCCTGATGGTGCAGGTGCTCAAGGATCCGATCGGCACCAAGGGCGCACGCCTGTCCACGCAGATCAGCCTGGCTGGCCGCCTGCTCGTCTATCTGCCGCAGGAAAAGCACATCGGCATCTCCCAGCGCATCGAGGACGAGGCGGGGCGCGAAGCCCTGCGCGGGCGACTTACGGCGCTGGTACCCGAGGACGAGCCCGGTGGCTTCATCGTGCGCACCATGGCCGAGTCCGCATCGGACCCGGAACTCGCCGCCGACATCGCCTACCTGCGCAAGCTGTGGCGCGAGGTTTCCAGTTCCACCGTGGGACTGTTTCCGCCCAAGCTGCTGCACGAGGATCTTGGCCTCGGGCAACGCACCCTGCGCGACCTGGTCAACGACGAAACCGACCGCATCCGCGTCGACTCGCGGGAGAACTTCCAGAAGCTCACCGCCTTCGCCGCCGAATACACGCCCAAGGTGCTGCCCCTGCTCGAGCACTACAGCGGCGAGCGTCCGCTGTTCGAGCTCTACAATGTCGAAGAGGAAATCCAGAAGGCGCTGGCGCGACGCGTGGACCTGAAATCGGGGGGCTACCTGATCATCGACCAGACCGAAGCGATGACCACGGTCGACGTCAACACCGGCGGCTTCGTCGGTGCGCGCAACTTCGACGACACCATCTTCAAGACCAACCTCGAAGCCAGCCAGGCCATCGCCCGCCAACTGCGCCTGCGCAACCTCGGCGGCATCATCATCATCGACTTCATCGACATGGAAAACGTCGAGCACCGCGAGATGGTGCTGGAGGAGTTCCGCAAGGCGCTGTCACGCGATCACACGAAGATGACGATCAACGGCTTCACTGCGCTCGGTCTGGTGGAGATGACGCGCAAGCGGACCCGCGAGTCGCTCGCCCACCTGCTGTGCGAACCCTGCCCGACCTGCAGCGGCCGCGGCGAGGTGAAGACCGCGCGCACGGTGTGCTACGAGATCCTGCGCGAGCTGCTGCGTGAGGCGCGCCAGTTCAATGCGCGTGAATTCCGCGTGCTCGCCGCGCCCAACGTCATCGACCTCTTCCTCGACGAGGAAAGCCAGTCGCTTGCAATGCTGTCCGATTTCATCGGCAAGAAGATCTCCCTGCACGCCGAGGCCAGCTACACGCAGGAGCAGTACGACATCGTGCTGCTGTGAGCAGCAGACGAGCCGAAAACAGATCGGCCCCTTCTGATGCTCCGTGGGCGCAGGCTTGCACGCAAATGGGCGCCTACACCCCGAGATAACGCGTCCACAGCTCGCGCCGGGCATACAGCTCGGTCGAGCCACCCTGCCATGCGATGCACCCGCGCTCCAGGATGAGGTTGCGGTCGGACAGCGGCAGCAGCTTCTCGACGTACTTATCCACCACCAGCGTGGTCTGCCCCTGGGCCTTGAGCAGCGCCAGGCAGCGCCAGATCTCCTCGCGAATCACCGGCGCCAGGCCTTCGGTCGCTTCATCCAGGATCAGCAGGCGCGGGTTGGTCGACAGCGCGCGCGCGATGGCCAGCATCTGTTGCTCTCCGCCCGAAAGCTGATTGCCCATGTGTCCAGCGCGCTCAGCCAGGCGAGGGAAGAGCGCATACAGGCGCGACAGCGTCCACGGCTCAGCCACGCCGTTGCGGCGATCGGCGAAGGCGACCAGGTGCTCACGCACGCTGAGATTGGGGAAGCACTGTCGGCCCTCCGGCACGATCGCCACGCCGAGGCGGGCGATATGGTCGGCGCGCGCGGCGTGGATCGGACGGCCGTCGAACAGGATCTCACCACGCTGCGGGCGCAGGCCGCCGACGATGGTCTTGATCGTCGTGCTCTTCCCCATACCGTTGCGTCCGAGCAGGGCAATGACCTCGCCGGGCTGGATGTCGAAGTCGAGCCCGAACAGCACCTGGCTGACCCCATAGCCCGCCTCGAGGCCGCGGCACCTCAACAACGGCGGGCTCATCGTGCGCCTCCGCGGTCGCGCGTGCGCAGGGATCGCGCCTGCAGGCATGGGCTTGCCCGTTCCCACCGGGAACGCGTCATCCGCATGCCGGCACCTCCGTGCCCAGATAGACCGACTGCACCTCGGGATGCCCCTTCACGTGCGCCGCATCCCCCGTCGTCAGCACGCGGCCATAGACCAGCACCGAGATGCGGTCGGCAAGTTGAAACACGGCATCCATGTCGTGCTCGATGAGCAGGATTGCGGTGTCGGAACGCAGGCTGTGGATCATCGCCACCATTTGCTGCGAGTCTTCCGGCCCCATCCCGGCCATGGGCTCGTCCAGCAGCAGCAGCCTGGGCCGCGCAGCAAGCGCAAGCGCCACGTCCAGCCGCTTCTGCAGCCCGTGCGGCAGGGTGCCGGCGTTGCGGTCGAGCACCTCCGCAAGGCCAGTACGCACGGCCAGCGCCTCGGCCCGCGCAGCCAGCGAGCGCTCAAGCTCGCGCCGGCGCAGGAAGCGGAAGCTCGACCCGGCCTGCGCCTGGACCGCGAGCAGCAGATTGTCGCGCACGCTGTCGTTACGGAACACGCTGGTGATCTGGAAACAGCGCGCCAAACCATGGCGCACACGCTGGTGCGGCGACAGGGTGCTCAGATCGACACCATCGAGCACGACACGTCCGGCATCGGCCGGCAGCAGGCCCGAGATCAGGTTGACCAGAGTGGACTTGCCCGCACCGTTCGGGCCGATGAGGGCATGGATCTCGCCCGCCTCCACGGCAAGCTCGACGTGGTCGGTGGCAAGCAGCCCGCCGAAGCGCTTGACCAGGCCTTGCGCATGGAAAAGGCTCATGTGCGCGCCCCGCGGCGCTCGAGCAGTGCCGCCAGCCCCTGCGGGGCGTGGAACACGACCAGCAGCAGGAGCAGGCCGAGTGGCCAGTGCCAGTAGTCGGTGTACAACTTCAGCACCTCCTCCAGCGTCAGCCACAGCGCCACGCCTAGCGGCGCGCCCCAGCGCCGCCCGGCACCACCCAGCATCACCATCACCAGCAGCAGTGCAGACTGCGTCCAATGCATCATGCCGGGACTGACGAAGGCGTTATGGCTGGCCAGCAACCCGCCCGCCAGCCCTGCAACCGCGCCGGCCGCAACGAAACCCGCGAGCTTGAGCCAGAACACCGGATAGCCGAGCGCCACCATGCGCGTCTCGTTGTCGCGGATGCCGCGCAGCGCATGGCCGTAGCGCGAATGCGCAACCCGGCTGAAGAGGGCAAACACCCCCGCTGCAATCGCCAGTACCACCCAGTAGAAGATCTGCGCATGCGCGGCGTCCAGCCAGGCCCCCATCACCAGCGGCGTATAGATGCCATAGCCGTCGTCCCCGCCCCAGGTACGCAGCGACACCGCCAGGTAGTACAGCATCTGCGCGAAGGCGAGCGTGATCATGATGAAATACACCCCGCGCGTGCGCAGCGACACCGCACCGATTGCCGCCGCGGCCAGGCCGGCGACCAGCGCCGCACTCGCCCACGCCAGCCAGGCCGACGAGAACCCCGCCTCGACCAGCGCCACCACGGTGTAGGCGCCGACGCCGACGAAGCCCGCGTGCCCGAGCGCCGCCATGCCGCCGTAGCCGAGGATGAAGTTGAGACTGGTCGCCGCGATTGCCACGATCAGCACGCGACGCACGAAGCCGACGTAGTACTCGAGACCGAGCGCAGGCGCAGCGAGCGGAAACAGCACCAGCAGGATCAGGACAACCCAGGGCAGACGACGCGCCAGTCCGGGGAAACGTTCGTGCATACCCACCCTCACCCGCGCGCGGGGAACAGCCCCGCGGGTTTGAGCGTCAGCACGGCCGCCATCAGCACGTACATGGCGATGCCGGCGAGCGCCGGGCCAAGGTCTGCCGCCACCGAAGGCGGCAGCACCGCCCGCAGTGCCGGCGGCAGGAAGGCGCGTCCGGCGGTATCCACCAGCCCGACCAGCAGCGCAGCCACGAAGGCACCGCGCACCGAGCCGATACCGCCGATCACGATCACCACCAACGCCGGGATCAGGATCGCCTCGCCCATGCCGACCTGCACCGAACTGATCGGTGCCATCAGCGCTCCGGCCAGCGCCGCCAGCCCGGCGCCGAGCGCAAATACGAAGGAGAACACCGCGCCCACGCGCACGCCCATGAGCTCCGCCATCTGCCGATTCGACGCGCCGGCGCGCACCAGCATGCCGATGCGGGTGCTGTTCACCAGCAGATACAGCCCGAGCGCCACTGCCAGCCCGGCGCCGATCAGCAGCAGACGATAGGACGGATAGGGCAGACCCTCGAACAGCTGCACCGGCCCGGCGAGCGCCGCGGGCGTGGAGGCCAGCAGCGGCGCCACGCCCCAGATCGCCTTCACCGCGTCGTCGGCAATCAGGATGATGCCGAAGGTGGCGAGCACCTGTACCAGATGGTCGCGCCGGTACAGGCGGCGGATGACGAGGAGTTCGAGCACCCCCGCCACCGCCACCGTCAAACCAACTGCGACCAGCACCGCGAGCGCGAACGAGCCGCTCGTTTCATGGACACGCGCGGCCACGTACGCGCCGGCCATGTAGAGCGAGCCGTGGGCGAGGTTCATGGTGTCCATGATGCCGAACACGAGCGTGAGCCCGGCGGCGATCAGGAACAGCATGAGCCCGTAGCCCAGGCCGTTGAGCAACTGCTCGAAGACGAAGATGGCATCCATCGGGCGAAGATAGCGTCCAGCTTACATCTTGCACTCGCTGACGTAGGCGTCCTGGTGCTGCTCGAGCACGGTGCCGACCAGCTTGTTGGTCAGGCGGCCCTCAGCGTCCTTGCCTACCTCGCGCAGATAGTAGTTCTGCACCGGGAAGTTGTTGGCGCCGTACTGAAACGCACCCCGTACCGAGGCAAAGCTCGGGTTCTTCAGCGCCTTCAGCACTGCCTCGCGGTCCTCGAGCTTGCCGCCGACATCGCGCACCGCGGCGTCCATCGCCATCAGCGTGTCGTACGCCATCGCTGCGTACACCGAGGGGTAGCGGCCTTCGTACTTGTTGCGGAAGGCTGCGACGAACTCGGCATTGGCCGGCACATCGAGGTCGTGCGTCCAGTGCGCGGTATTGAGCACGCCGAGCATCGGCTCGCCCACGGCCTGGATCACATCTTCGTCGGCGGAGAAGCCGGGCGCGATGAGCGGAATGTCCTTGAGGCCACCACCGACGAACTGCTTGACGAAGTTGATGCCCATCGCGCCCGGCAGGAAGAAGAACACTGCGTCCGGCGCAGCCGCACGGATCTGCGCGATCTCGGCGGCGTAGTCGATCTGTCCCAGCCGGGTGTAGATCTCGTCCTTCACCGCGCCCTTGTACAGGCGCTTGAAACCGTTCAGGTGGTCCTTGCCGGCCGGGTAGTTGGGCGCGATCAGCACCACGTTCTGGTAACTCTTTTCGTTGGCGACCTTGCCCGCTGCCTCGTCGTAGGTGTCGTTCTGGTACTGGGCGAAGAAGTACGGGCTGCACTTGGCACCGGCGTAGGCGCTCGGGCCGGGGTTGGCAGACAGGTAGGGCACCTTGGCGGCAAACAGCGCGGGCCCGACCGCGAGCGCGGCATTGGAGCCGATCGGGCCAGTGAAGAAGTCGATCTTGTCGCGCTGCAGGTAGCGCGAGACGAGCTGGTTGGCCTGCTCCGGGTTGCCACCGAAATCGGTGCGGATGAACTCCGCCGGCCGCCCGCCGAGCTGTCCGCCGAGCTTCTCGATCGCAAGCTCGAAACCGTCGCGCGCCTCGGCGCCGAGCGCCGAGAACGGCCCGGAGATGTCGAGCGCGATGCCGACCTTGATGTCGTCAGCGTGTGCGGTGGCGACCATCGCACCCAAAAGGGCAAGAGCGGCGGCGAGTTTCTTCATCGGCTGCATGGGAGTCTCCTCTTTGATTATGGCCGTCAGGCATCGGCGGCCCTCCACGGGCTGGCGTGCCGGCCGGCAAATTCGGGCGCTGGCCCGCGAAACCGCTGGATTCTAGCCTGATAAGCGAATGGCTGTGGATGCGCACGCCCCTGCAAGCGCAGCGGTCCCGCTCCGCAGCCACCGGGCGTGGACCGCCCAGGAGGCCCCGCCCTGCTGTCCAGGCGCTGTATGAAATCCCACCCTTGCTGCTGCGGCAGGGCCCAGCCCTGATAGACTTGCGCATCGCGCCATCGAGGCGTTCTTCCCGAAGCCCCCCATGATCGGACGCATCACCGGCACCCTGCTGGAAAAGAACCCGCCGCAGATCCTCGTCGACGTGCACGGCGTCGGCTACGAGATCGACGTGCCGATGAGCACCTTCTACAACCTGCCCGCCACCGGCGGCGCAGTGAGCCTGCACACCCATCACGTGGTGCGCGAGGACGGCCATTTCCTGTTCGGCTTCGCCACCGAAGAGGAGCGCGCTGCGTTCCGCCAGCTGCTCAAGGTCTCCGGCGTGGGCGCGCGCATGGCGCTGGCGGTGCTCTCCGGGCTCTCGGTCAACGACCTCGCGCAGGCGGTGGCCTTGCAGGAGGCCGGGCGCCTGGTGAAAATCCCTGGCATCGGCAAGAAGACCGCCGAGCGCCTGCTGCTGGAGTTGCGCGACAAGCTCGGCAAGGCGCTGCCCAGCATGGCTGGCGCGCGCCTCACCGCAGCGCCGGGCGCCGCACCCGACGCGCGGAGCGACATCCTCAACGCTCTGCTCGCGCTCGGCTACAACGAGCGCGAGGCACTGTCGGCGATGAAGGCGCTGGCCGAGGGCGTCGGCGTCTCCGACGGCATTCGCCAGGCGCTGAAGGCGCTCTCGAAGCCATGATGCACAGGCTCCATGCGTCCCGCGCTGCGGGGCGCCGCCCGGTGATCCCGGTAAGGACACACCCATGATCGAAACCGACAAGCTCAAGGCCGCCCCCCCCGCCGAGCGCCTGATCTCCGCCGCCCCCGCCGACCGCCAGGAAGACGCGATCGAGCGCGCGCTGCGGCCCAAGCGCCTCGCCGAATACGTCGGCCAGGCCAAGATCCGCGAACAGCTGGAGATCTTCATTCAGGCCGCGCGCAACCGCAGCGAGGCGCTCGACCACGTGCTGCTGTTCGGCCCGCCCGGGCTGGGCAAGACCACACTGGCCCACATCGTCGCCGCCGAGATGGGCGTGAACCTGCGCCAGACCTCCGGCCCGGTGCTCGAACGCGCGGGCGACCTCGCCGCGCTGCTCACCAACCTCGAGCCGCACGACGTGCTGTTCATCGACGAGATCCACCGCCTGTCGCCGGTGGTCGAGGAAATCCTCTACCCGGCGCTGGAAGACTTCCAGATCGACATCATGATCGGCGAGGGCCCCGCGGCACGCTCGGTCAAGCTCGACCTGCCGCCCTTCACCCTGGTCGGCGCCACCACCCGCGCCGGCATGCTGACCAACCCGCTGCGCGACCGTTTCGGCATCGTGTCGCGGCTGGAGTTCTACACGCCGGAGGAGCTCGGCTTCATCGTCGGGCGCTCGGCACGCCTGCTCAACGTCGAGATCGACGACAAGGGCGCACTCGAGATTGCCCGCCGCGCGCGCGGCACGCCGCGCATCGCCAACCGACTGCTGCGCCGCGTGCGCGACTATGCCGAAGTCAAAGCCGGCGGCCACATTACCGCGGCGGTGGCGGACGCGGCGCTGCGCATGCTGGACGTGGACACCCTCGGCCTCGACCTGATGGACCGCAAGCTGCTGTCGGCAATGCTGGAGAAATTCGCCGGCGGTCCGGTCGGCCTGGACAACATTGCCGCGGCGATCGGTGAATCCACCGACACCATCGAGGACGTCATCGAGCCCTACCTGATCCAGCAGGGCTACCTGCAGCGCACCCCGCGCGGGCGCATGGCCACGCACGCCATCTGGCAGCACTTCGGGCTCGCGCCGCCGCGCGCGGGCGGCGACCTGTTCGACGCGCGCTGAGAGTGACCGGTGCGTTCGCTGCAGGTGGTGGCACTGACGCTGTGCCTGCTGGGGGGGCTGTATCTGCTCACCCAGGCACCGGCATTCTTCCTGCCCTCGCGCTGGGATCCCTCCATGGGACACGACTTCGACCCAAGCGCTGCGCGCCTGCTGGGCGCCGGCATGCTGGCGCTCGCGCTGGCAGGCATGCGCTACATGAAGGAGATGTACTACAGCGCGGCACGGCATCTGCCCGGTACTGCAGGGCAGCGCCAGTATTTCGCGCTGATCGTGCTCGCCATCGTCCTGATCGCGAGCGCCTTCCAGACAGCCGAACCCGGCCCGAACCCGGACTATCGTCCGCCCTCGCATACGCGCTGATGGCGTGGCCGACCACCCAGGCCTTCACTGCCGCGGGCTAGCGCGGCAGCACCCGCTCAACGGATGACGTGAGCCTGAGACCTCAGGCTGCCGGCCCTTCGATCAAGGCACGCAGGCGGTCCGCGGTCTCAAGCAGTTCGCACAGCGCGCTTGAACTGAGCAGGGCGCCGAACTGCGCCAGCGCCGACTCGGTGATGTACAGGTGGCCGTTCCCGTTGCGGACGATCCAGCCCATCTCGATCAGGCGGGCGATCTTTCGTCGCACGGTCTCTCGCGGCAACCCCGTCGCTGCAGCGATGGAGTAGGCATTACAGGGGTTCATCTTGCGCATGAACGCCTCGGCGAGCACATCCTCGCTATCGGCCTCGTCGTGCCCATTGCCATTGTGCCCGCGCCGGGCAAGGCCATGCTGCAGCGCGCCGACATTGTGGAGCGCGATCTCGCCGAGCAGGATGGCCAACAGGATGTCGCGATCGAACTCCTCGAACCACCGACGCACGCTGCGAATCTCGTGCTGAGCCAGAATGAGCGCTGCAGAACGCAACACGCGGCGCGCGTCGCTGCCTGACGGGCCATTATCCTGCGGTGCATTGTGCAGAGGAGCGGGGAGAACTGGAGGAGGCATGGTTTCCATATTGCTGCCTTGCCCTGCTTTACCACTTTTGCAGGCTTGAGGCGGTATTGGAATAGTTATGGAGTCTTTAGCGACTACTTGGACACCATGAGCATATCCGATCGGAGAATATGCTTACTTTCCAAACTACCCAATATGGGGATTGTCAAGGGCGTAAGCTATTTTTTCGCGCGCGGATGGGTTGCGTCATAGACCTTCGCCAGGTGCTGAAAATCAAGGTGAGTGTAGATCTGCGTACTGCGAATGCTCGCATGACCGAGCAACTCCTGCACCGCGCGCAGGTCGCCGCTCGACTGCAGCAGATGGCTCGCGAAGCTGTGCCGCAGCATGTGTGGATGGACGTGCACGCTGAGCCCCAGCGTCCGTGCCCGCTGGCCGAGCCGGTTGGCAATGCCGCTGATGCTCAGACGGCCGCCGCTGCGGGTGACGAAGAGCGCGGGCTCTCCCGCAGGCGCAAGTTGTCCCCGCACTGCGAGCCAGGCGCGCAGAGCGTGCACGGCCCGGCTCCCCACGGGCACGCTGCGGTTGCGGTTGCGCTTTCCGCGCACCGTGACCATGGCCTCGGCAAGATCCAGTCCGCCCTCGATGTCGAGGCCGGCGAGTTCGGAGACACGTAGACCGGATGAATAAAAAAGCTCGAACATCGCGATATCTCGCGTTTCGAGCAGATTTTCTGCCGCCGGCTCAAGCAATGCCGCCGCCTGGTCGGGCGACAGCACACGCGGCAGCGTGGAGGGCGTCTTGGGCGGCCGGACACCCAGCACCGGATTGGCGCGCAGGCCGCGGTGACGGATCAGCCAGCGGTACAAACCCCGCCAGGTCGAAAGGTGGCGGGCGATACTGCGCCCCTGCAGCCCCTCCCCATGCAGACGGGCGACGAAGCGGCGCACGTCCTGGCTTTCCAGCTCCGCAACCGGGCGCCCGTCAGCCATGCGCAACAGCGCCTGCAGGCCCACCCGGTAGGCCTTGAGCGTAAGCGGTGAAGCCCGCCGCTGCGTGGCCAGCCAGTCGAGCCAGGCCTCACAATCCGCTGGAAGCGGCACGGCCGCATCTTGAGCGCTGCGGAGCGACGCTTTCATCGGCGAGGTACGCAGGTCACGGCGTGCGGCCGGCATCGCCGGACGGCCTGTGCGCACACTCAGCGCGCGCGCGCCGCCAGCGCGGCGGCAGCCATGTCGCCAATGCGGTCGAGGTACAGCGTGCCCATCTCCGCATAGAAACGCTCGGCCTCCTCGCTCCCCAGGGCGAGCAGACCGAAACACCCACCCGCGTCACGCAGCGGCATCAGCGCCAGCGAGCGAATGTGGGGAGCAGCCTCGCCGAACCAGCTCGCCATCTCCATGCTTTCGGGCGCACCGCAATAAGGGTGGCGCAAGGCATCGATCTGCCGGCGCACCGCCTCGCTGACCGCCATGTCGCCCAAGGGCGAGCCCTCGCCTACGGCCTCCGCAACCGCGCCCCACAGCTTGAGGCTGACATGCGGGACTGCGAAGTCGTCGCGCAGCCCATCGA
Organism: Thauera sp. ZXT1-4; assembly: GCF_052598215.2. Taxonomy (NCBI): domain Bacteria; kingdom Pseudomonadati; phylum Pseudomonadota; class Betaproteobacteria; order Rhodocyclales; family Zoogloeaceae; genus Thauera; species Thauera sp. ZXT1-4. The sequence goes on from NZ_JBQWSN020000004.1 coordinate 162,276, forward strand.
CCAACGCGGCACGGACCGAAGCTTGCGAGCCAGCCAGCAGCAGCGCGACCGCAAGCCGGTGCACCTTGGCGCTGATGTCGTCGTTCTCCTCGCCGAAGCGGATCAGTTCAGCCAGCTTGACCTCCAGCGCGCGGATCTTGTCGCGCAGGGCATGGAGCTGACGCTCGGCGAGCGAGATCGCCTGCCCGCCATGCTGTGGATGCGGCACGGTCAACTCGGTGAACAGCTCGTGATGCTCGTTGAGGAAATCGGGGTGCTCACGCAGGTAGCGCGCGACATCTTCGGCATTCATTCTTTTCACTCCAGTGCTGCAAAAGGTACGGCGACAGTCGGCAATCCTCAGTGCTGCCATCCGGCGCGGGGCGGGCCGCAAAAACCGGGGCCCGCGCCTGGTGGGCAGTCCTGCCCCCTTCAGTCGAGCGTCATTTCGCCTTCGAATACGGTCACTGCCGGTCCGGTCATCGACACCGGCGCACCTGGTCCGGCCCAGGCGATTTCCAACTCGCCACCGCGGGTGTGCACCCGCACCGGCGATTCGATCAGGCCACGCAGGATGCCCGCGACCACCGCCGCGCAGGCGCCGGTGCCACAGGCAAGCGTCTCGCCTGCGCCGCGCTCGAACACGCGCAGGCGCACGGCATGGGCGTCCAGCACCTGCAGGAAGCCGGCGTTGACCCGCGCCGGGAAGCGCTCGTGGCGCTCGATCAGCGCCCCTTGTTCGACCACCGGCGCAGCATCGACATCGGCCACGACCTGCACCGCGTGCGGATTGCCCATCGAAACTGCCGTGATCGCAACCACGCGCTCACCCACCGCGAGCGGCTGCACCACCGCATCCGAATCGGACACGAAGGGGATCTTCGCCGGTGCAAGCTCGGGCACTCCCATGTCCACCGTAACCAGTCCGTCGGCACGCAGGCGGGGGGCGATGATCCCGGATTTCGTCTCAACCCGGATCTCATCCTGGTCGGTGAGCCCCTTGTCGTGCACGAAGCGCACGAAGCAGCGCGCGCCATTGCCGCACTGCTCGACCTCGCCGCCATCGGCGTTGAAGATGCGGTAGCGGAAGTCAACGCCGGGACGACTCGCCGGCTCGACCACCAGCAACTGGTCGCAGCCCACACCGAAGTGTCGATCGGAAATCGCCCTGACCCGAGCAGGCGTGAGTTCGACGGGCGTGCGGGTGGCATCGATGACGACGAAGTCGTTGCCCAGGCCATGCATCTTGGTGAAGCGCAATTTCATCTCGCAGGTCTTTCCAGTGTCTCAGTAAATCCGCGGCTGACCCTCGGGCCGGGTCTTGAAGCGGCGATGCACCCAATAGTATTGCTCGGGCATGGTGCGTACCACACCTTCGAGCCAGGCATTCATGCGCAGGGTGTCAGCCTCGACGTCGTCCGTGGGATAGTCGGCCCACGGCGCGCCGAGTTCAAGCAAATATCCGCCACCGCCCGGCAGCATTCGCACCACACAGGGCACCACCGCCGCACCCGCCAGCCGCGCCAGCCGCGGCAGGCCGGTGATCGTGGCCGCCTGCACGCCGAAGAAGGGCACGAAGATCGACTCCTTGCGGCCGTAGTCGAGGTCGGGCAGGTAGTAGAAGGGACGGCCGGATTTCATCGCCTTGACCGTAGCACGCACGCCGTCATGGCGCGAAAGCAGCAACTGATTGTTGAAGCGGCTGCGGCCGTGATGCAGCCAGCGATCGAAGACCTTGTCCTTCTGCGGCGCATACACGCTGACGAAGTCGCCTTCCAGCGTGAGCCGGGTGCCCGCCATGTCGAGACCGAGGAAGTGTGGCGCGAGCAGCAGCACCGGTCGCCCCTCGGCGCGCAGCCTGTGCAGATGCTCGAGCCCGTCGATGCGCACCGTCGCCCGCAGGCGCGCGGGACCGGCCCACCAGGCGAGGCCGCGCTCGAGCATGCTGCGTCCGGCGAACGCGAAGTGACGCCGCGCCAGCCGTCGCCGCTCGGTTTCGGACAGTTCGGGGAAGCACAGGCGCAGGTTGGTCAGCGCCACCTTGCGGCGCGGCACCACCACCCAATACAGCAGCCAGCCAAAGCCCGAGCCCACGCGCGCGAGCACCGCCAGCGGGAGCCAGTGCAGGAGCCAGATCAGGGCGATGACGAGGCGGCTCACGATGCGCGCTCCGCGTCCGCTCCGGGCACATCCTCCTCGCGCTCACGGCGCGGCCCCTTGTAGCGGTTGTAGCCCCACAGGTATTGCTGCGGACACTGCAGGATCATGCGCTCGACCTCGCGATTGATGATCGCGACATCGGCTTCCAGTTCGCCGGTCAGCGCCTCGGTAGGCGCCTGCAGGCGGAACACATAGCCCTCGCCACGCGGCAGGCGCTCGGCCCAGGTGTAGATCACGCGCACGCCCTTCACCGCCGCCAGGCGCGCAGCCAGCGTCATCGTCCATGCCGGCTTGCCGAAGAAGGTGGACCACACCCCCTCGCCCGCGCCCGGTACCTGGTCGGGCAGCATGCCCACCGCCTCATGGCTGCGCAGGGTCTTCACCAGCTTGCGCACGCCCGACAGGTCCGCCGGCGCGGTGCGCATCTGCCCGCGTGCGCGACCGGCTTCCATCAGCGGCTGCAGCACTGCCTTGCGCGGCGGGCGGTAAAGCACGGTAATCGGAATCTGCGCCGCAATGCACTGCGCGGTGATCTCGAAGCAGCCCAGGTGAGGAGTGATGAAGAGGATGCCCGCGCCCTCGGCGCGCGCGGCCTCGACCAGCGCCCAGCCTTCGGTGCGCACGGCGCTCGCCACCACCTCGGATGCAGGCCGCCCCCAGATGAAGGGCAACTCGAGCGCCTGGCGCCCGGCCTCGACAATCGCCGCGCGCAGCACCGCCTCGTCCTCGCGACCGAGCGCGTTGAACAGGTTCTCGCGCAGGCGGCGGGCGTAGGACGGTGAGGCCTTGTAGGTCAGCCAGCCCGCCCAACCGCCGAGGCGGTGCAGCCAGGACAGGGGCAGGCGCGAGAGCAGTCGAAAGAAGCTTTGAAGCAACACGAACGGGATCCCATGAAAGTGCCCGAAGCGTCGCGGCACGACAACGACGAGAGAACGAGAAACGACAGCGACAAGTGACCGCGACAAGAGAGATTGTGGGCGCGGGCGTATCTGCGAACATCGCCTGTTCGGTCGCAGCCATTCGCACGCCAGCCCGCCTCCACAGCCGCTTTCACGGAGAGACGCAAATCACCGTGCGCCCCGAATGCTTACACACCCGGCCGCTTCGGTCTATAATCCGCGACTTGCCGCCGAGTTAACTCGACAACTTGCAGGGCGGCATGGCAGCGGGACTGCCTCACAAATACTGCTAAAGCGTCGGCTGCTCGACGAAATCCCCGGAGCTGGCCGCAGACGCAAGGCCAGAATGGCGGGGATTTTTGCTTTTCAAGGAGCAGCAGCATGGCTGAGTTTCTCTTCACCTCCGAGTCGGTCTCCGAAGGCCATCCCGACAAGGTCGCCGACCAGGTGTCCGACGGCGTGCTCGACGCCATCCTCGCCGAAGACCCCAAGGCGCGCGTCGCCTGCGAGACGCTGGTGTCCACAGGCCTCGTCGTGATCTCGGGCGAGATCACCACCACCGCTCACCCCAATTACCGCGAGATCGCGCAGGACGTGATCCGCCGCATCGGCTACGACAACTCCGACATCGGCTTCGACTACAAGAGCTGCGCGGTGCTGGCCGCGATCAACCGCCAGTCGCCCGACATCGCTCAGGGGGTCAATGCTGCCAACGACGACCCGCTCGACCAGGGCGCCGGCGACCAGGGCCTGATGTTCGGCTACGCCACCAACGAGACCGACAGCCTGATGCCGCTGCCGATCTACTACGCCCACCGCGTCATGCAGCGCCAGGCCGAGGTGCGCAAGGACGGCCGCCTGCCCTGGCTGCGCCCCGACGCCAAGAGCCAGATCACGGTCAAGTACGTCGACGGCAAGCCGGTGGCGATCGACACCGTCGTGGTGTCCACCCAGCACGACCCCGACGTCACCCAGGAGCAGATCCGCGAGGCGGTGATCGAGCTGATCATCAAGCCGGTACTGCCGCCCGAGCTGATGAAGGGCGACGTCCGCTACCTCGTCAACCCCACTGGCCGCTTCGTGGTCGGCGGCCCGCACGGCGACTGCGGCCTGACCGGGCGCAAGATCATCGTCGACACCTACGGCGGCGCGGCCCACCACGGCGGCGGCGCCTTCTCGGGCAAGGATCCGTCCAAGGTCGACCGCTCGGCCGCCTACGCCGGCCGTTACGTGGCCAAGAACATCGTCGCCGCGGGCCTCGCCGACAAATGCGAGGTGCAGGTGGCCTACGCAATCGGTGTCGCGCGTCCGGTGTCGCTGATGGTCAACACCTTCGGCACTGGGAAAGTGGCCGATGAGAAGATCGTCGAACTGATCGGCCACCACTTCGATCTGCGTCCGAAGGCGATCATCCAGGCCCTGGACCTGCTGCGCCCCGTCTATTCCCGCACCGCGGCCTACGGCCACTTCGGCCGCGATGAGCCGGGCTTCACCTGGGAACAGACCGACAAGGCGGCCGCCCTGCGCGCCGACGCCGGGCTGTAAAATACTGCCCCGTACCGCACGCCCCTCTCCGGCAACGGTGAGGGGCGTCTTCTTTTGATCGTCCGCGCAGGACCGCGCAGGATCGTACTCGCGTGCGAACCTCTGGCCTGCGCAACAGTCTGCACTGTCCCGCCCCAAACCAGAACGCAAGACTCTTCCTCATGCTCCAGCAAACCCTGATGTTCGTCCTCGGCCTCGTCGTCCTCGTCATCGGCGCCGACGTCCTCGTGCGCGGCGCTTCACGCCTGGCGGTGTCCTTCGGCGTGTCGCCCCTGGTGGTAGGCCTGACTGTGGTCGCTTTCGGCACCAGTGCGCCAGAGATGGCGGTTTCAGTGGGCTCCGCGCTCTCGGGCAGCCCGGATCTGGCGATCGGCAACGTGGTCGGCAGCAACATCGCGAACATCCTGCTGATCCTCGGCATCTCGGCCCTGATCACGCCGCTACTGGTCGATGAGCAGATCATCCGCCAGGAGATCCCGATCATGATCGGCGCCTCGGCGCTACTGGTGGTGGTTGCGCTCGACGGTCGGATCGGTCTGATCGAGTCGATCACGCTGTTCGCTCTCGTGATCGCGTACACGGTGTTCCTGGTCGTTCAATCGCGGCGTGCCTCGAAGAGTGTTCAGGATGAGTTCGAAACCGAGATCCCCACCTCGAACTGGGACCGCCACTGGAGCGTGCAGATCGGGCTCATCGTGGTCGGTCTGGTGATGCTGGTGGTCGGTGCCAACTGGCTGGTGGATTCGGCGGTCGCCTTCGCACGCGCCTTCGGCGTCAGCGACCTGGTGATCGGCCTCACCGTGGTCGCGGTCGGCACCTCGATGCCCGAAGTCGCCACCTCGATCGTCGCCGCGATGCGCGGCCAGCGCGACATCGCGGTAGGAAACGTGGTGGGCAGCAACGTGTTCAACATCCTCGCCGTGCTCGGCCTCACCGGCATCGTGTCGGGTGCCGGCCTGCCGGTGTCGGAGGCGGCGCGCAATTTCGACCTGTGGGTGATGCTGGCGGTGGCCTTCGCCTGCCTGCCGATCATGATCAGCGGGCGCGAGATCGCACGCTGGGAAGGCGGCGTGTTCCTGGCCTACTACGCTATCTACACCGCCTGGCTCGTGCTGCAGGCGCAACAGCACGACAGCCTGCCGGCCTTCTCGGGCGTGATGCTCGGCTATGTGCTGCCGATCACGGTGATCACACTGATCGTCAGCATGCTCCGCCAATCCGACAGCAACCCGCGCCGCTGAACGCAGCGCCTGCCCTCAGGCCGATACGCGGAAGCGGCGCACTGCCTGCTCGAGCGCGTCCGCGAGCTGGCTCAGCTCTCCGGCGCGCTGCAACGAGTCGCGCGTGGCGCCGTGGCTTTCTTCGCTCATGCGGGCGATGCTCTCGACGCGCTGAGCAATATCGGAGCTGGCCTGACGCTGTTCGCCAAGGGCGGCGTTGATCGACCCGACCACCTCCCGCACCTCGACCGCGCCGCCCTCCAAAGCAGCCACAGCGGCGCGCGCGCGCTCGGCGTTCTCGGCGCCGCGCTCTGCCAGTTGGCGCCCCTCCTCCATCGTCCCCACGGCTTGACGGGCATTGGCCTGAACGCGCTCGATCATGGCATTGATCTCGTGTGTCGACTGGCGGGTACGCTCGGCGAGCTTGCGCACCTCGTCCGCCACGACGGCAAAACCACGTCCCTGCTCACCCGCGCGCGCCGCCTCGATCGCGGCATTGAGCGCCAGCAGATTGGTCTGGTCAGCAATGTCCTGAATGACCTGCGCGATGTTGGAGATGCTCTCCGCACTGATGCCGAGGTCCGCCACCACCGCGGCTGACGCGGTCATGCGTTGCTCCACCAGGCCGATGGTTTCGACCGCCTGGTTGATCACCTTCACGCTGTCGTGCATCTGAGCTTCGGAGTTGCCGCTGAGGCGGTCAGCGTCGTTCGCATGTTCAGCGACGACCGAGATGCTGGTGCTCAGTTCCTCGATCGAAGCCGCGATCGCCTGCGCCGCGTCGGTCTGCGCCAGGGTAGCGGTTGCCACCTTCTCCTCGTTGTTGCGCAGCGCGTCCGCCGCGGCGACGAGCCGCCCGGCGTCCGCGCGAATCCCCCGAATGATGGTTTGCAGTCCGCCCTGCATGTCCTGCATCGCGGCCAGCAGGCTGCGCCCGTCGCCGCCGCGGATCTCGACACGCTGCTGAAGATCCCCGTCCGCGATACGCTGCGCCACCTCCGCCGCGTAGGCGGGCTCGCCGCCCAGGCGGGACAGCACATTGCGCGTCACCAGCACCGAAGCCACCACGCACACCAGCAGCGCAAAAGCGCCCAGCCCGAGAACGACGAGCCGACTGCGCTCCAGTGCCTGTGCCGAATCCGATCGCATTCCGGCGGTCAGCTTTTCGAGATGCGCGATCTGCTTCATCAGCTCGCCGCGGATCTCGCGCCAGGCCGGCGTCTCGCTGCGCACCAGCACCTCGCGTGCAGCCTGCAGGTCCTCGGCGCGCACCCTTTCGATCACCTGCGCCTGCAGCGGCGCCCAGCGCTGGACGATCTCCTGCATGCGTGCGGCCGAGGCCGCACCCCCCTCGAGGACGTGTCCGCGCGCGACGATCTGCGCCAGCATCCCGTCGAACTGGTGCTTGGCCTGATCGAAGTTCTCGTAGGCCTTGGGGTTACCGGGATCGAGCAGGATATTGCGCAAGGCTTGGCCCATCTGCAGGCCTTGCGCATAGGTGCGCGTGACATCACGCTCAACGGCGAGCTCGGTCTCGATGAAGCCGGACAGGCGCTCGCCCGCAAGCTGCATCTGCCACAGCGCGCCGCCCAGGGCGAGCAGGAAAAGGCCGCAGGTCGAAGCGGCCAGCAATACGAGCTGGGATCTTACGGACAGGGTCTTGGAAGCCATCTTCGTTCTCGTGCGTGCAGTCAGGGGGTCGGCCCGGCTTCATCGCCCCGGCCGTCATAAGCGTATCCTGATGAGGATATCGGCAAGGCAACGAAAGCCTTTAGGCACGATGTCACATCCCGGGGGCCGTCCGGCACGGAGCGCCACCACCTCATCGATCACCACCTCATCGTCTCTTCCTGCACCGTCTCTTCCATCACGGTCCACGCGGACATCCATCGGATATAATGACGCGCTACCGAGGAGCGCTGCGAGGCGCCCGCCGGCTTTGCCGGCTGTGGCCCCCAGGCTCGGACCCCGCCGCCCGGCGGGTTGCAGTACAACGGCGCTCACCTGCTAATCGTCTCAACCCCTGCCGGGTCCGGGATGTCGGGTGAGCCGCCTGCAGCGCCATGCTGCCCTCCCCCGTCCCGCCCGGCCATAGCATGGAGCTTTTCATGAACGCTGTGGCTGACACCCGTTTCACCGATTTCGTCGTCGCTGACCTGTCGCTCGCCGACTGGGGCCGCAAGGAAATCCGCATTGCCGAAACCGAGATGCCCGGCCTGATGGCGATCCGCGAGGAATACGCCGCCAGCCAGCCGCTCAAGGGCGCGCGCATCACCGGTTCGCTGCACATGACCATCCAGACCGCGGTGCTGATCGAGACGCTGACCGCGCTCGGCGCCCAGGTGCGCTGGGCCTCGTGCAACATCTTCTCGACCCAGGACCACGCCGCCGCGGCCATCGCCGCCGACGGCATCCCGGTGTTCGCGGTCAAGGGCGAGTCGCTGACCGACTACTGGGACTACACCCACCGCATCTTCGAATGGAAGGACGGTGGCTACTCCAACATGATCCTCGACGACGGCGGCGACGCCACGCTGCTGCTGCACCTGGGCGCACGCGCCGAGCAGGACCTTTCCGTGCTTGCCAAGCCGGGCTCGGAAGAGGAAACCGTGCTCTTCGCCGCGATCAAGGCCAAGCTGGCGCAGGACCCGACCTGGTACTCGACCCGCCTGGCGCAGATCAAGGGCGTGACCGAGGAAACCACCACCGGCGTGCACCGCCTGTACCAGATGCACGCGCGCGGCGAACTCAAGTTCCCGGCGATCAACGTCAACGATTCGGTGACCAAGTCCAAGTTCGACAACCTGTACGGCTGCCGCGAATCCCTGGTCGACGGCATCAAGCGCGCCACCGACGTGATGGTGGCAGGCAAGATCGCCGTGGTGTGCGGCTACGGCGACGTAGGCAAGGGCTCGGCCCAGGCGTTGCGTGCGCTGTCGGCCCAGGTGTGGGTGACCGAGATCGACCCGATCTGCGCGCTACAGGCCGCGATGGAAGGCTACCGCGTAGTGACCATGGAGTACGCCGCCGACAAGGCCGACATCTTCGTCACCGCCACCGGCAACTACCATGTCATCACCCACGACCACATGGCGAAGATGCGTGACCAGGCCATTGTCTGCAACATCGGCCACTTCGACAACGAGATCGACGTCGCCAGCGTCGAGGGCTATCAGTGGGAGGAGATAAAGCCGCAGGTGGATCACATCATCTTCCCCGATGGCAAACGCATCATCCTGCTCGCCAAGGGCCGCCTGGTGAACCTCGGCTGCGCCACCGGGCACCCGAGCTACGTGATGTCGAGCTCCTTCGCCAACCAGACGATCGCGCAGATCGAACTCTTCACCCGCACGGCGGACTATCCTGTAGGCGTCTACACGCTGCCCAAGCACCTGGACGAGAAGGTCGCCCGCCTGCAGCTGAAGAAGCTCAACGTGCAGCTCACCGAGCTCACCGACGCGCAGGCGGCCTACATCGGCGTACCGAAGCAGGGCCCGTACAAGACCGACCAGTACCGCTACTGATGCCGCGCCGGCGCCGCGGGCAGAGCCTCTCCGGGCCGCCCGCCCGCGGCGCGCAACGAGGAGGATCAGCATGCCGTACCCGAGGGTTCGCAACACCCGGGTGGAGGACATCCCCGCCCTGATCGCGCTGCAGGCGCGTGTCTACCCGACCATCCCGCCATGGAGCCAGCGCAAGCTGCGCGAGCAACTCGACGTGTTTCCGCAGGGCCAGATCGTGGTCGAGACCGACGACGGCGTGGCCGGCTGCGCGAGTTCGCTGATCGTGCTGTGGGACGATTGGGCCGAGTCCCACACCTGGCGCGAGATCACCGGCGCCGGCACCTTCGATCAGCACAACCCGGACGGCCGCACGCTGTATGGCGCCGAGGTCTTCGTCGACCCCGAGGTGCGCGGCCTGGGGCTTGGTCATCTGCTCTACGAGGGCAGGCGCAACCTGTGCCGGGCCATGAACCTCAAACGCATCATCGCCTGTGGCCGGCTGCCGGGCTACGCCGCACACGCCGACGCGATGAGCCCCGAGTTCTACGCGCAGAAGGTGGTGTGGGGCGACTTCACCGACCCGGTGCTGAGCTTCCAGTTGCGCGAGGGCTTCTCGTACTGCGGCGTGATCCCCGACTACCTGCCCGAGGACGTCGAGTCGCATGGCAACGCCTCGCTGATCGTTTGGCTCAACCCCGACTACGACCCCACCCGGCCCACCGAAATCAAGGAGGATATCCACCCATGATCGTACGTATCGCCGCCGTTCAATACCTGCTGCGCTCCATCCACGACTGGGCGGGCTTCGAGAACCAGGTGCGCTTCATCATGAAGGCCGCGGGCGACTACAAGCCCCAGTTCGTGCTCCTGCCCGAGATATTCACCACCCAGCTGCTGTCCTTCATGGACACCACGGACGTCTGCGCCGCGGTGCGCAACATGAACGACTACACCCGGCGCTACAAAGAACTGATGCTCGAGCTGGCGCACGAGTGGAACGTGCACCTCATCGGCGGCAGCCACCCCACGCTGCACGAGGATGGCCGCCTGCTCAACACCGCCTACTACTTCACCCCCGGAGGCGAGGTCTTCGAGCAGGACAAGATCCACCGCACACGCTGGGAGCGCGAGAAGTGGAACACCGACGCCGGCGACCAGCTGCGCCTGTTCGACACGCCCTTCGGACGCATCGCCATCCTGATCTGCTACGACATCGAGTTCCCCGAGCTCGCACGCATGGTGTGCGAGGCGGGCGCCGACATCCTGTTCGTGCCCTCATGTACCGATGACCGCCAGGGCTTCCTGCGCGTGCGCTACTGCTGCCACGCACGCGCGATCGAGAACCAGGTCTTCGTGGCCATGACCAGCACCGTGGGCAACCTGCCGGTCGAGGGCCTCGGCCTGCACTACGGCCAGGCGAGCATCATCACGCCCTCGGACTTCCCCTTCGCGCGCGACGGCATCGCCGCCGAGGGCACGCCGAACATCGAGCAGATCGTGGTCGCCGACGTCGACCTCAAGGACCTGCAGAGCAACCGCCTGAACGGCACGACCATCCCGCTCTACGACAAGCGCAAGGACGTATACGAGCACCCCGTCGAAGTGATCAAGATCGGTTGAGGCAGCCTTGAAGTCCTTCCACCGCCGCAGCAGTCGCCCGCCCCCCACGCCGCACCCGCATACCTCGGCCCCGGCTGGGCATGGGCTGCCGCGCGCCGACCATCTGCTCGTCGCGCAGGGCCTTGCGCCCTCGCGCACCGCAGCGCGTGCCCTGATCGAGGCCGGCCGGGTGAGCTGCGAGGGCAAGCCAGTGAGCAAGCCCGCTCAGCTCCTGCCGCCGTCGGCGCGGCTGGCGGTCACGTCCGACCCCGACGACCGCTTCGTGTCGCGCGGCGGGCTCAAGCTCGCCGGCGCGCTCTCCCGCACCGGGCTGGACGTGCGCGGCTTCACCTGCCTGGACGTGGGCCAGTCTACTGGCGGCTTCACAGACTGCCTGCTGCAGGCGGGGGCGGCGAAGGTCGTCGGCATCGAGGTCGGCCACGACCAGCTCCATTCCCGGCTGCGGCAGGATCCGCGCTGCATCACGCTCGAAGGCTTGAATGCCCGCTATCTGCGCGCTGCCGACCTCGGCGAAAACATGCCGGCCCATGGCTTCGGGCTGATCGTCTGCGACGCCAGCTTCATCTCGCTCGCCCTGCTGCTGCCGCAGTGGCCGGCGCTGCTTGCGCCGGGCGGCCACGTTCTCGCACTGGTCAAACCCCAGTTCGAAGTCGGGCCTCAGGGCCTGACCAAGGGTGGCATCGTGCGCGACACCGCCCTGTACTCCGGGGTTGAAACCCGCATCCGCGCCGCCGCTGGGGCAGCCGGCATCGACGTGCTCGACTGGTTCGACTCGCCGATCACCGGCGGCGACGGTAACCACGAATTCCTTTTTCATGGCAGGCTGGCGGACGCCACCCTGTCCCCACGCATTTCCTGACACCCTTCGCGCCCCCTGCGGGCAAAGCCGACATGACCCCCGAGATCTCCATCGAATTCTTCCCGCCCACCACCCCGGAAGGTGCCGACAAGCTGCGCGCCACCCGCGACCGCCTGGCAGCCCTGCAGCCCGCCTTCTTCTCGGTGACCTACGGCGCCGGCGGTTCCACCCGCGAGCGCACCTTCAACACGGTCAAAGAGATCGCCGCCGCCGGCTTCGAGGCTGCACCGCATCTGTCGTGCATCGGCTCCACGCGCGAGAACATCCGCGAGATCCTGCAGGACTACACCGCCGCCGGCATCCGCCGCATCGTCGCGCTACGCGGCGACCTGCCCTCGGGCGTGCAGGATCCGGGCGAGTTCCGCTACGCGAACGAGCTGGTCGAGTTCATCCGCGCCGAAACAGGCGACCGCTTCCACATCGAGGTCGCCGCCTATCCCGAGTGGCATCCGCAGGCGAAAAGCCCCAGGGACGATCTGGCCGCCTTTCAGCGCAAGGTCGAGGCCGGCGCCACTTCGGCGATCACGCAGTACTTCTACAACGTCGACGCCTACCTGAACTTCGTCGACGCGGTGCGCAAGCTGGGCCTGAACGTCCCCATCGTGCCGGGCATCATGCCGATCGGCAGCTTCAGCAAGCTGGCACGCTTCTCCGACGCCTGTGGTGCCGAGATCCCGCGCTGGATGCGCAAGACCTTCGAGAGCTATGGGGACGACACGGATGCCATCCGCGCCCTGGGCCTCGACGTGGTCACGCGCCTGTGCGAGAAACTCCTCGCCGCGGGGGCGCCGGGCCTGCACTTCTACAGCATGAACGCGGCTGGGCCGACGCTGGAGATCTGCAGGCGACTTGGCCTGACGGCCCAGGCCTGAGCGTCGCACACTCCGCACCCATGGAAGAACGCGCCCGCCACGAAGCCCCCGCACGCCGGGTTTCACTCGGTCACGCCTTGCGGCGGGCGAACCTCATCGCGCTCGGCGTTGCAGTAGGCCTGGTCGCCGCCCTGCTGATCGTCGGTAATGTGGTGATCAGCGCCATGGCCCTGAAATCGAACAGCCATGCAATGGCCCGCGTGCTGGCCGGAAACGCCGCAGCCAGCCTCGCCTTCGACGACGCCGACTCGGCGCGCCGCGTGCTGGAAACCCTGCAGCACGCGGCGAGCGTGCTGCAGGCAGAGCTTCACGACAACCGGGGCCTGCGCATCGCCCGCTATCCTCACGAAGAAGGCGATGCGCCTGCGTGGCGGGCCGGGCAGACGGCGGAGGGCTCCGACAGCCGCATCGGTGCTCGCACCCTCCAGGTTTCGGAGCCGGTGACCCTGCATGGCGAGAAACTGGGCGTACTGACGCTCGAGGTAGATCTCGGCCCCATCCACCTGCAGAGCCTCGCCTATGCCACGATCACCCTGTTCGCCGCACTGATCGCGATGGCGGTGGCCGCAGCCCTGCTGCGCAACCTCAACGGCGCGATCCTTGCGCCGCTGGCCAACCTCACCCGGCAGATGGGCCGGGTCGCCGACCACGAGTACGACCAGGGCGCGCGCGCCGACACCAGCCACATCGCAGAACTCGATGCCATGGCGCAGCGCTTCAACTTCATGCTCGAACAGCTTGCAGAGCGCGACATCCGCCTCGCCCAGCACACCGAAGCACTACGCCACGCCAAGGAGGCGGCGGAGGCGGCCAGCCTTGCCAAGAGCAGCTTCCTGGCCACGATGAGCCACGAGATCCGCACACCGATGAACGGCGTGCTCGGCATGACCGAACTGTTGCTCGACAGCAGCCTGAACCCCGAGCAGCGCAGCCATGCCGAAGCCGTCCGGCGCTCCGGCCGCCACCTCCTCAATCTGCTCAACGACATCCTCGATTTCTCCAAGATCGAGTCAGGCCGGCTTGCACTCGAACGCATCGAGTTCGAGCTCGGCCAGGTGCTCGAAGAAGCCTTGGCGCTGTTTGCCCACTCCGCGCGGGAGAAAGGACTGCAACTGTTGCTCGAGCCCGGCTCCGGCGCACCCTGCATGTTCTACGGCGACCCCTTCCGCATCCGGCAGATCGTCGCCAACCTGCTCAGCAACGCGATCAAATTCACCCCGACCGGCAAGGTCGTGCTGAGCGCTCGCTTTGCCGAAGGCGCCGGCGAGGACTGCGCGATAACGATTCGCGTCGTCGACTCCGGCATCGGCATCGCCCCGGAAGCCCACGCGCGCATCTTCGAGCACTTCGCCCAAGCCGACGGCTCCACCACCCGCAGCTACGGCGGCACCGGGCTGGGGCTGGCCATCTGCCGCCATCTGGTGGAGCTGATGCACGGCCGCATCACGGTCGACAGCACGCCCGGCCAGGGCGCGCGCTTCAGCGTGGAACTGACCCTGCCCAGGGGGCGGGCGCTGCCCCTGCCGCCAGCCCCGGTGGCCGAAGCACCAGTCCAAGGCTCCGCCCCGACCGCGCCCACAACCCTCAGCGGCCACGTGCTGCTGGCCGAGGACAACCCGGTCAATCAGTCGCTCGCGAGCGCGATGCTGAACCGGATGGGCCTGCAGTGCAGCGTGGTCGAGGACGGTCTCGCTGCGGTGCAGGCGACACAGCAGCGAGACTTCGACCTGATCCTGATGGACTGCCACATGCCGCGGATGGATGGCTACGAGGCGAGCCGCGCGATCCGCGGCGCACAGCAGCCTGGCGCGCCACGTACGCCGATCATCGCGCTCACGGCCAACGTCATGGAAGGCAATCGCGACCGCTGCATCGCCGCGGGCATGGACGATTTCCTCGCCAAACCCTACACGCTCGCGCAGCTGCGCGAGACCGTCGAGGCATGGCTCCCCACGCGAAGCGAAGCGGCCGGGGCGAAGCGCCCGCCACCCACCGGCCCCGGCGGGGGCGAGGACACTGGCGCCCCTTCCGCATCGGCGATCGACCCCGCCTGCATCGCACAGTATCGCGAACTCGACCCCGAGGGCGGAACACGGCTTGCCGCACGCATACTCCGCATCTACCTCGAATCCACTCCGGCCCTGTTTGCCGAACTCGAAGCCGCCGTCCATGCAGGCGACGCCGCGGGTGTCCAGCGCACGGCGCACAGCCTCAAGTCTGCAGCGGGCAACGTCGGCGCCCATGCGCTGCAGTCCGCGATGCAGGCGCTCGAGCAAGCCGGGCGCACAGACGATCGCGCATCCCTGCCGACCCTGTTCGCCCAAGCCTCGTATCTCAACACCGAAGCGCTCACTGCGCTGGAAGCGCTGGCGCGGACGCTTCGATGAGTCTGAGCAAGCAAACCGTGAACTACGGCGCATGCGTTGCAGCGCAGAGCGTGGCATAGTGCTTCGGAACGCTGAAAAACACACGGCCACACAATACGGGCCAAAATGATAAAAACGCTTGAACACATTCCGCTCGAAGGCGAGTTGCCGAGCCCGAAAGGGGCTGCGCTCGCCATTCTGGAGGCCTGCCGCCGCGACGACACCACGACTGCGGAGATCGCACGCATCTCGCAGACCGACCCCGCACTGGCCGGCCGCCTCATCCGCAACGCCAACACCGCCGCCAATGGCCGGCGCCCTGTGGTGTCGGTCACCGACGCGATCATGAAGCTCGGCACGGGCACGGTGCGCAACCTCGCGCTCGGCTTCTCGCTCATTGACCAACATCATGCCGGCCCGTGCCGCGGCTTCGACTACGACGGCTTCTGGGCACAGTCTCTGCTGGGCGCGCTCGCCATGCAGCATTTCAGCGCCATGGCAGGCATCGGCGTCGCCGAAGAACTCTTCGCCTGCGGCCTGCTGTCGCAGATCGGCAGGCTGGCGCTCGCCACCGCCTACCCCGGCCCCTACGCCGAACTGATCGGCCAGGCCGACGCCCCCGGCCGCCTCGCCACCCTCGAGCGCGAACGGCTGCACACCGACCACAACGAGCTCACCGCAGCCCTGCTCACCGACTGGGGGCTCCCCGGCGCGCTGGTCGAGCCCATTCTGCATCACGAGTGCCCGGACAGCGCGCCCTTCCTTGCCGGTTCGCGGCCGTACCAGCTCACCCGTCTGTTCCACCTTGCCCAGCGCGTGGGCGGGCTCGCCACAGCGGCCGAGGCCGAGCGCAACCGGCTCGTTCCCGAACTGCTGCTGCTGGGCGGAAGAATCGGCCTTGACGCAGAACAGCTGGCCACGCAGATCGACGAGGTCGTGCGCAACTGGCAGACCTGGGGCGAGCTGCTCAACGTGCCCGCCCGCGCCCTGCCGGGATTCGCCGACATGGCGGCCGCGCCATCGCCCGGCAATTCACAAGGTCCGGAACAGTCCGGACTGCGCGTGCTGCTGGTCGATGACGACCCCACCGCCCGCGCCATGCTTGCGGCCGCGCTTGGGGAGACCCTCGGCCATCAGGTGGTCACCGCCTCGAGCGGCGAAGACGCGCTTGTGGCTGCCCTGCAGTTCTCCCCCCAGATCGTGATCACCGACTGGGTGATGCCGGGGATGAGCGGCCTCGATCTCTGCCGTGCCCTGCGTGCGGCCGAGTGGGGAAAGAAGATGTACATCCTCATGCTCACCGGCCTCGATGGGCGCGAGGACGTAGCAGAAGCCTTCGAGGCGGGGGTGGACGACTACCTCGGCAAGCCGGTCGACCTGCGCATGCTGCGCGGACGGCTACGCGCGGCAGCGCACTACGTGCAGCTGCTCGAGGCCTGGGAGCGCGACCGCGCGCAGCTGCGCGAATTCGCCGCCGAGCTCGCGATCTCCAATCGCAAGCTCATGCATGCGGCGATGACCGATCTGCTCACCGAGTTGCCCAACCGGCGCTCAGGGCTGGAGAGCCTGTCCAAGGCATGGGCCGCAGCGAGCCGCTCGGGGCAGCCGCTGTCGGCACTGCTCATCGACGTCGACCACTTCAAGCGCATCAACGACGGTTTCGGCCATGCTGCGGGCGACCTGGTACTGCGCGAGGTTGCGGCAGCCCTGCAGGCGGCCGCGCGCAAGGACGATGTGGTCTGCCGTCTGGGCGGAGAGGAGTTCCTCGTGATCTGCCACAACGCCGACCTGCGCTCGGCGGTAAGCGCTGCCGAGCGTCTGCGCAAGCTGGTGGAGGGCCTGAAGGTGCAGGTCGGCGAACGCAGGCTGGCGCTTTCGGTCAGTGTCGGCGTGGCCAGCCGTGAAGACTCGATGACCGACCCCGACGCGCTCGTCAACGCGGCCGACAAGGCACTCTACGGCGCCAAGGAATCCGGCCGCAACCGCAGCTGCATCACCATCCAGGGCCGTCTGCGCTGCTTCTCCTGAGCACGGGCGGCCCTGGACGCCTCAACGGCGGCTGCTGCCACCGAGCAAAGAGCCCAGGATACCCCGCACGATCTGCCGCCCAAGGTTGCTGCCGATGGTGCGCGTGACCGTTTTGGCGGCGATCTGTACCAGACCGTCGCGCTTGCCGCCGCGCGGGCCGGTGGAGCCGAACAGGATCTCGCTGACCATACCGCCGGTGTCCTCGCCACCGACCTCCTTCGCCGCTTCACGACCGGCTTCGACCGCAGCCTTTGTGGCCGCGCTGGCCTTGAGCATCTCGTAGGCGGATTCGCGATCGACCGCCTTCTCGTAATGCCCGTAGAGCACTGAGCCGGCGATTGCCGTCTTGCGTTCGGCTGCGTCGATCGGGCCGAGGCGCGAATCGGGCGCGATCACGAAGCAGCGCTCGGTGACCTGCGGACGGCCCTTTTCATCGAGGAAGGAGACCAGCGCCTCGCCCACGCCCAGTTCGGTGATCGCCTCCGCCGCGTCGAAGGCGGGGTTCGGGCGCATGGTGTCGGCGGCGGTCTTCACCGCCTTCTGGTCGCGCGGAGTGAAGGCACGCAGCGCGTGCTGCACGCGGTTGCCGAGCTGGCCGAGCACCCCATCGGGCACATCCAGCGGATTCTGGGTGACGAAATACACGCCCACGCCTTTCGAGCGGATCAGGCGCACGACGTGCTCGATCTTCTCGACCAGCGCCTTGGGTGCGTCGTCGAACAACAGGTGGGCCTCGTCGAAGAAGAACACCATCTTCGGCTTGTCGGGGTCGCCCACCTCGGGCAACTGCTCGAAGAGCTCGGACAGCATCCACAGCAGGAAGGTGGAGTAGAGCTTGGGCGAGTGGTAGAGCTTGTCCGCCGCCAGCACATTGATCACACCGCGGCCGTCGGCGCCGGTCTGCATCAGGTCGGCGATGTCGAGCATCGGCTCGCCGAAGAATACATCCCCGCCCTGCTCTTCCAGTGCCAAAAGATTGCGCTGGATGGCACCGATCGAGGCGGTGGAGATGTTGCCGTACTCGGTGGTGAAGCTCTTCGCGTTCTCGCCCACGTACTGCACCATCGCACGCAGATCCTTGAGGTCGAGCAGCAGCATGCCGTTGTCGTCGGCGACCCTGAACACCAGCGTGAGCACGCCAGTCTGTGTGTCGTTGAGATTGAGCAGACGCGCGATCAGCAGCGGCCCCATGTCGGAGATCGTGGCGCGCACCGGGTGGCCCTGCTCACCGTAGACGTCCCAGAACACGACGTTGTTGGCGCGCGGCGTGTAATTGGTGATGCCGATCGCCTCGAGCCGCTGCAGCAGCTTGGGCGAGGCGGTGCCGGCGGCACCGATACCGGAGAGATCGCCCTTGATGTCGGCCACGAACACCGGCACGCCAATGCTGGCGAAGGACTCTGCCAGCTTCTGCAGCGTCACCGTCTTGCCGGTACCGGTGGCGCCGGTGATCAGGCCGTGACGGTTGGCCAGACGCGGCAGCAGGTAGATCTCCTTGTCTGCGGTCTTGGCAATCAGCAGCGCATCGGTCATCGCATCACCTCGGAGTTGTCAGCGTGCGCCCGAGTGTATCAGGGCACCCCGCAGCCCGCGATGCAGGCGGCGTACGCCGACTCGCAGTCGGCACACTGACCAGCCGCGCAGCGCGCCTGACAGCGATAAAGCGGCGCGGCACACGCCCGGACGCAGACATTCCAGCCGGCCTGGCCCGCCGCGGGCGTGCCATAGACCCCACGCCCCGATCCAGCAGCGCAGGCGGCGAGGGCAAAGTCACGGCGCGGCCCGGGTACCCGGGCCCACTCGTCGTCCGCAAGACGCAGGTCGGCCGCCAGCGCGCCCAGCCCTTGCGCATCGAGGAACCCCGCGCGGCGCAGGCTATCGACCGCGGCGCAATCTGCGCGCCGCGCACGGTCGGCATCGAGATCCCCATGTGCCGGGTAGCCGAGGTGGATGCGCGCGCAGGCCTGTGCGAACAGGAAGGCCCGGGTGAGCGGCAACAGGCGCGGAAGCATGCCAGGGTTGTAGCGGATCACCGCAAGCCCCCCTTCCACCCCGGTCGTCACCACGGCCGGCAACTGCTCGTCGCGCAGCGCCGGCACCGGCGCGCCACGCGCATCCACACAGCCGCCATAGACAGGCTCGACGCCATCGGCCGCACACGCGCCGCCCGTCACGAGCGCAGCCATGCACCCCAGGATCCAGATCAACTTGCGCACAGCCTCCCCTCCTCACCTCGTTCGTTGCGCGCCGCGGTCGGCCACACGCAACGCATCGCGCGGATGCAGCCGACCTTCGTCGGGTTGTATACTGCGCCACTTTCAACCGATTACGGCAGTATCGAGGGTCATATGGCGGGTCATTCCAAGTGGGCCAACATCCAGCACCGCAAGGGTCGTCAAGACGAAAAGCGCGGCGCGGCGTTTTCCAAGCTGGCGAAGGAGATCACCGTCGCCGCCAAGATGGGCGGAGGTGACCCGGGCTTCAACCCGCGCCTGCGCCTGGCGGTGGACAAGGCCAAGGGCGTGAACATGCCCAAGGACAAGATCGACAACGCGATCAAGAAGGGCACCGGCGAACTCGAGGGCGTAAGCTACGAGGAGATCCGCTACGAGGGCTACGGCATCGGCGGCTCGGCGGTGATGGTCGACTGCCTCACCGACAACCGCACCCGCACGGTCGCCGACGTGCGCCACGCTTTCTCCAAGTACGGCGGCAATATGGGCACCGACGGCTGCGTGGCCTTCCAGTTCAAGCACTGTGGTCAGCTGCTGTTCGCCCCCGGCACCAGCGAGGACGCGCTGATGGAAGCCGCGCTCGAAGCCGGCGCAGAGGATGTCGTCCCCAACGACGATGGCTCCATTGAGGTCATCACCGGGCCGTGGGAATTCACCGCGGTGAAGGAAGCGCTGGAGGGGGCCGGCTTCACCGCCGAGTTCGGCGAAGTCACGATGAAACCCGAGAACGTGATCGAACTCGCTGGCGACGAGGCCGTCCGCATGCAGAAGCTGCTTGACGCGCTCGAGAGCCTGGACGACGTGCAGGAGGTCTACACTTCGGCGGAATTCTCCGAGTAAGACGACCGGCCCCGCAAGACTCGAAGCGGCGCGCGGCGCCGCTTTTTCTTTTGTGCGGGGCGCAGGGTGCATCGGGTCCCGTTCAAGCGGCCTCTCTGGCTGGGGGGCCTGCCCGCGAGGGCGGCGCCGAGCCCGCGCCAACGAGCCGCCCCTCGATCCGGGCCGCCCCCCCCCAGCGAAACCCTCCCAGCACGATCCTCCCAACGCAACCCGTACAAGCAGCATCCATCCGACCCGCGCCATGTCCGCCCTCTCCCGCCTGCTCCCCCTGTTCTTCGTGCTGCTGTGGAGCACCGGCTTCATCGGCGCAAAATACGGCCTGCCCTACGCGGAACCGCTCACCTTCCTGGTGACGCGCTATGCGCTGGTGATCGCCTTGATGACGCTGGTCGCGCTCGCGATGCGCGCACCCTGGCCGGCAAACGCGCGCGAAGCCACGCACATCGCCGTCACCGGGCTGCTGCTGCACGGCATCTATCTGAGCGGCGTGTTCATCTCCATCGACCGCGGCCTGCCTGCGGGCATCTCGGCACTGGTGGTGGGGATGCAGCCGCTGCTCACCGGCGCGCTGGCCGGTTTGCTGCTCGGCGAGCGCGTATCCCGGCGACAATGGATGGGTCTCGCGCTCGGCTTCGGCGGCGTCGCCCTGGTCGTGGGCAGCAAGGCAAGCGTCGACAGCCTCGCGCCCGAAACGCTCTGGCACATGGTGATGCCAGCGGTCGCGGCGCTGTTCGGCATCACCGCCGGCACGCTGTACCAGAAGCGCTTCTGCCCGCGCTTCGATCTGCGCACCGGCTCGGTCGTGCAGTTCCTGCCTACGCTTGCGGTATCCGCGATCATCGCCCTGAACACCGAGACCATGCACATCGAATGGACGGGCGACTTCATTTTCGCCCTCGGCTGGTTGGTGGTGGTGCTGTCTGTGGGCGCAGTGAGTCTGCTCGGGCTGCTGATCCGCAGCGGCAGTGCGGTGAATGTGGCCAGCCTGTTCTACCTGACCCCGCCCGCAACCGCACTGATCGCGTGGTCAATGTTCGACGAGCGCCTGTCCGCGCTGGCGATCGCCGGCATGGGGGTTGCCGTGGGCGGTGTATGGCTGGCGCGCAAAGGCTAGAATCGGGCCTCCACCCCACCGCGCAGGAGCATGCCATGCTGATGACCACCACCTCGAACCTCGACGGTCGCCCGATCCGCCAGTACCTCGGCGTCGTCAATGGCGAAGCCATCATCGGCGCCAACCTGTTCAAGGACCTGTTCGCGTCGATCCGCAACGTGGTGGGCGGCCGCGCCGGCGCTTACGAGCGCACCCTGGCCGACGCGCGCAACATCGCCATGGAAGAGATGCAGGAGGCCGCCGCCAAGCTCGGCGCCAACGCGGTGATCGGCGTCGACGTCGACTACGAGGTCCTCGGCCAGGACAACGGGATGCTCATGGTGTGCGTCAGCGGCACTGCGGTGCAGATCTGACTTGAGCGCGGCCAGCCAGACCGTCGCCACCCGCATCCTCGGCCTCGATCCCGGGCTGCGCATCACCGGCTTCGGACTGGTGGATCAGCTCGGCAGCCGCCTGCGCTACGTCGCCAGCGGCTGCATCAAGACGCAGGACGGCGAACTCCCCGGGCGCCTGAAGACCCTGCTCGACGGTGTGCGCGAGGTCATTGAAACCTACCGCCCGGACGTGGTTGCGGTGGAGAAGGTCTTCGTGAACGTGAACCCGCAGTCCACCCTGTTGCTGGGCCAGGCCCGCGGCGCGGTGATCTGCGGCGCGGTGTCATGTGACCTGCCGGTGGCCGAGTACACCGCACTGCAAGTCAAGCAATCGGTGGTGGGCTACGGCAAGGCGCACAAGGAACAGGTGCAAGACATGGTGCAGCGCCTGCTGGCGCTGGACGGCAGCCCCGGCGCCGATGCCGCCGACGCGCTCGCCTGCGCCATCTGCCACGCCCACGGCAGCCAAGGACTGGGTGGGCTGGCCGGCGTCGGCAGCCGCCGCCGTGCCGGGCGCATTCTCGGCTGAAACCCGCCAGCGCCGGCTTCACCGTCCCGAGCCTGTACAGGTCAACGAGACCGGTTTGTGCAAGACCTATTGCGCCACCGCGCCCGTCGGAGTAAGATCCGCGCTCTTCGACCGGGCACCAATCCGGTCCGCCGCAAGGCACGGGGGTATAGCTCAGTTGGTAGAGCAGTTGACTCTTAATCAATTGGTCCTAGGTTCGAGTCCTAGTGCCCCCACCAACAAATTCAAGTACTTAGGCCAATCCTCCGGGGTTGGCCTTTTTGTTCTTCGCTTCCATGTAAGCCTTTTGTAAGCGCCAGAAGGAAGTCAGGCCACCGTGTAAGCGGCCTGCCTCGCTGGTGCAAGTCGTAGCCTCGCCCCCCTCAAAGCGGGATTTTCTGCTCAGGCTAGACCACGGCCCCACACTCCGCGCGGCCAGCTATGCGCACGTTTCACCGCCAACGCCAGCCAGACTCCGGGCGAATCGGTGCGTAACCTGCAACCTCCGGTGAGTCTCGGGCAAGGAGCGCAGCGCATCGGTCCGCGCTCGAATCTGGCGGTTTTGTAGCGCACCCCTGCGCCTTATGGCTGCCTACGATTCCCTTCGTCATCAAACGTGGGGACCGCCATGCAGAGCACATCAATCCCGAAAGTCCGGCAGCGGTACGCCGACGTTGCAGCCCTGTTGGTGTTGTCGGTGACGGGCTCGGAGTGGGTTAGCGCGGTTGCTGCTGCGGACAGGGTTGGTTCAGGGTATCGGCCCTTAGCCTTCGCCTTTCGTCGGCTGGTGGAGCGCGGCCTCGCTGTTGAACGGGTTGTGACTTACAAAGGGTCCGCACGCAGCAAAGAGGAGAAGCGCGAATACCGGCTGGCCGATGCGGTGCCGATTACGAATCCGTTCGTTCCTGTCGCGCTCCCCAAGGCGGTCACGGGTCGCATCATCCGCAGCAAGTGGTCGATGTGCGACAGGTGGGGACGCCAAGGGCAGCGCCAGCAATGCCACCCTTGACGATGTGAGTCAGGAAGCCGGCAGCACCCGGTTCTGCGCCAGGGTGGCAGCTTTACGCACCTTGAACTGTTGAGCGCGCGGACCGACGTGCTTCATGCGCTCTTGCTCCATTGCCTCGGCAGCCTCACGGCGGCGGGCTGCACCTTCCTCTGCGATTCGAAGTCGCTCAAGCGAGCGGGCCTCGGTGCCATCGACACGCTCGCGCTTGAGGCGAAGGATGGTTTCATCGGTGCGGACCTCGAACATATCGCGCACGCGGGCGAGTTCGGTAAGGTTGGCGTCGGATGTATCGAGTTCGATGCCAGCAAGGAAGCTAGCCCACCCGGATTCGAGGGAGGCCAGTTCATCCGCCAAGGTGCGCAGCTCGGCGCGCACTTTCAGCACCTCGGGCATGGCGGTGTCACCCTTTGCGACCGCAGCGGCTTCAGCCACACGCAGCGCAGGCTCGCGGCGGGCAATCTCGGCCCTCAGTTCCTCGATGCGGGCGGGCGTCGGGTTCTTGTCGATTTTGGCGCGTGCGGCCTTGGCTGCCTTCAGTTCAGCGGTGGCGGTCGCCAGCTTGTTGCGCAGGTCGATAACCTCGGGGTGGTCATCGAAGGCGTTGTCGGGGATAGCGTCCATCGCGGCCTCAAGTGCGGCCTGTTCGGCGGCTTTCATCGCATCTTCGGCCTCGCGTTCGGCGGCGAGTTGGGCAGGGTTGATGTAATGACCAAGTTGCATGATGTGGTTGTCCTAACGGTTGGTGTCGGGGGTGGGGGGCATGGAGTCAAGCAGCGTCTTGGCAATGTCCAGCCTTACGTCATTGGGCAGGGTGGCGATGATTGGATTGGTGTTCTCTGCGCCAAAAGCGATTAGTTGCAGAATCAGGTCGTCGGGCTTTATTTCGTCGTCCATTGTTTCTATCTCCACAACAATCGGCTGTCAGTACGGGTCCGGCTCTCGCTCGGGCGGCGAAACGAAGTGGATGTTCGTCACGCGATGCCCTTCAAGCGGTCCGTCATACGGCCGGCCCTCGCGCTGCATCCCGGTCAGGTTGCCGTCCATGTAGAAGCAAACGACGCTCGGCAAGTCCCAATGGCTGCCCTGCTCTCGGCCCCCTTCAAGTTTTTGGACGCGGCTCTCAAGTCGGCTCATGCTGGCACCTCGGTTTCGTCGGCCCACCCGATGATGGTCACCGGCCTGTCGGGGGGTATCTCGGCAGACAGGGTGCCGTCCTCGGCCTGCCACAGGAACACATGCTCCTGCTCGGGCTGCCGCGCTTCCAGGCGCTCGATACGGTCGGTCAGGCGGCGCATGTCCGTGTCTCCAGGTGGCGTAGCACATCAACAAACGCATTGCGAACCTCGGCCTCGGTGATGCCATCAGGCAGTGCCGGTGTCGGCAGGTACTCATCCGTCGCACGCAGCACAGCCAGCACATGAGCGGCTGCACGCTCCGCCACATCGACAGGACGGGCGATGCCCTCCAGGGCTTGAATACGGGCGTTCAGGCGGCTCATTTGCGGTTCTCCAATGCAAGGATGCGCTGCTCAAGCTCGTGGGTTTCCAGCGCCTTCCGACGGCTTTCAAGGATGCTGCTGAGTGTGCCGCCTTCGCCGGGCGTAATCCCGCCATCGGCCACAGCCTCAAGGATGCGCTGCTGCGCTTCGGACACGCCCGCGACGTTGTGAGTGCTCGGCAGGTCGGGCAAGTTGATAGGCCGGTCCTTCGGTGCAGGACTCACGCGCTCCAGCACCAAGCGACAGGCTTGCAAGTCGCCTTGCAGGGCTTCATCAATGACGCGCTGCGCCACAGCCTCCGCGTGCTGGCCCATCAGCGCGACGATTGGGCGCTCGATTTTGTTGCGCGTACCCTTGGGCTTGCCTGCGGGATTCCCGCTCACCCCTCTCTGAAAAGCATGGGGCGGGGGCGGTCGTTTTCTCTCACTCACTTTGAATCCTCTCTGAATCGTTCAGAAAATTCTCTGCTTTCAGGCTGAGTAGGGGTGCGCTAGCGTTTGCCGACAACTTTTGATGCACGTCGGCGCAGTTGCGAGCAACGAAGGCGCACCCACCGGCCTGATTCACCGTATCGAGGAACTGCTGCTGCTCGGGACTGAGGCGGCCTTTCGGCGCTTTGCACTCGACCGCCAGAAGGCGACCGTCCCGTAGCTGCCCGATTACATCGCTGCATCCCTTCCAGCCGAATCGCACAAACTGGCCCTCGGGTGTTCGGAAAGCGCCGGAGTTCTGACGCTCGGCCCAAGCCACAGCCGGGTGGTTGCGCAGCGCCCGTAAGACTTCGTACAGCGCAGCGGCCTCTGGTCGGTCGTGCTGTCTCGGTGCGCGCTGCTGCGGGTCGCCAAAGAGGCAGGTCTGCTCTGGTCGCTTCCTGGTCACCGGCTGACCTCCCGCTGCTCCAGAAGCCACGCGGTCGCCTCATTGGCGGCCTTGCTGCTGCCGTGCCGGTCTGGATGACACAGGCGCACCAGTCGGCGCAGCATGTCGGGCGGGATGCCCTCGGGCTTGGCGCGTTGTGCGTCGAGTTCCAGCGCCAGCACACGAAGGCGCAGGCGGTCACGTTCGGCGCGGGCCTCGGCAAGCTCTGCGGTCAGTTGCGCCAGTCGGTCGGGTGCGGACTTCCTTGCGGCCGGGCTCGCCTTCCAGCACGGCAAGCAAAGGCGCTTCCAGCTTTCGCCAGGGGTGCGGGTGAAGGTGTCCCCGCACTCCTCGCAGGTCGCGCGCTCCAGGGTGTCGGCTCGGCTCATCGGCGGGCCTCCTGCATCAAGCGGACAACGAGCGGACAAAAAGCAGACAACGAGCGGACATTTCGGACACCACGCGAGCGGACGGACAGGACAACCCCCTTTAAGGGGTTGTCCGTGTCCTCCCGTGTGTGGGCGTTTGTCCGTTCGCCAGGGTGAAACGGGGTCATTCCTCACCCCCCGCCACTGGCGCATAAACCCCCCGGGCGCATGCCTTGCTCTACTTCCCCGGCGGCCGTCAGGGCGCGCAGGATTCTTTGCATGGCTTTTTCCTTGGCGTCCGGGCTCTTGCCGGTCAGCAGGCCGGCGGCGTCGCATGCCTCGCGCCAGTCCTTTAGCTGCGGTGCCTCGGTAGTCGAAAGCTCGCGCAGCAGGTCGAGGGCTTTGCGCTCTCGGGTGCCGATGGTGCCGGCCTCGCTCTCGGCAAGTTCCGCCAAGCTCAACAGGCCACCCGCTCCACGCTTCAGCCATACCGGCACAAACGCATCCGGCGGCGCAGCGTTGGATTTGGTCAGGGTCAGTTGCACATGCGCCTTGCGCTCGGCGGTGTCGCTGATGCCGTATTTCCGGGCCTCTGCGGCGGTCATCGTGCGCAATGCAAGCTCACCCCTTACCGCGTCCGTAATCGCGCCAGAACCTCGGCTCGTATGGCTCCCGAGTTCGTCGGCTTGGTTCGTCGCCTTGGCGGCATGGCTCGCCAGCACCACGCATGCGCCGGCCTCCAGTGCCAGCCGGTCGGCAAGCTCCCCGAGTCGCCTTTGATGCGCCGGGCTCATTTCGTCGCCTTCGGTCAGGGCCAGAGCGGGGTCAAGGGCGATGAATCGAAGCTCCGGGATTCGCTTTGCAAGGGCGAACAGGCCGGCGGCTTCCTTGGTCTCGTGAAGGGTGCCATTCGGGCCGGCGGCCAGCAGGCGGCAGGCTTGCCCGGCCATCGGGAAAACCTTCAGGCGCTCGGCAATCAATCGGCGCTCGTGCGGGCTCAGGTCGGCATGGCGCGCATGGTTGGCAATCACGCGATGCACGTTAGCGGCGTCATCTTCGGCCAGCAGCAGCAGGGCGGCTCCCGTCCGTTCGATTTGCCACCCCCACGGGAGGCGGCCAATCACGGCGGCGATGCCCAGGTGATAAAGCGCGGTCGTTTTGCTCGTGCCTCCCATGCCGGTCAGCAGGTGCGCGCGGTTGGCTAGCAGGCGCTCATGCGCGAACCAATGCAGGGCCGGCGGCGGGGTGTCGAGGTAGTCGGCAATGCTCCCCGAGTCGGCAGGCCACAGGGTCGGCGGCGGCTCTACTGCGTCGGCAATTGCCCGGCGTACTGCCTCCAGTCCATGCGCGGCGGCGTAATCGTTCCAGTCCGTGCCCTCGGGGCTGTCGAAGCTCGGGAAAACGGCGATGCCCTGCACCACCTTGGCGGCCTCAAGGGCTTTCGTGCGGCCGGGATTGCCCTCGGTCGCGCGGTCGTCGTCGCCAGCAATCACCAGCTTGGCGCGCGGGAATTGCTCGCGCACGTCGCAGGCCACAGGGCGAAGGTTTCCGGCGGTGAAGGTCACGCACACAGGCCAGCCGGTCGCCTCGTGAATGCTCGCGGCGGTCGCGTAGCCTTCAGCCAGCACCAGCGGGCCGGCGTCGGTCGGCTCGCCAATCCAGCATCGGCCGCCGGCCATCTTTCCGCCGGGCATGAATCGCTTCTCCCCGGTCGGGCTCACGCTCTGCACCGATTGAATCCCGCCGTCCTGGTCGAACACGGGAATCACCAGCCATCCGCCACGCTCACGGGCGATGTGAGCGGCGATGCCCTTGCGCTCTAGGTAGGCGTGCGCCGTTGCAGGTTCGGCCGCCTGCCACGTTGCAGCGGCCTTCCTTGCGGCTTCCTGATAACCCTGTTCGCGTTCGGCTTCGGCCTGCTTGCGGGCTTCCTCGGCACGCGCACGAATGGCGGCAAGCTCGCCAGGATTGGGCGGCGGGCCGTCCTTCTGGCGCTGCCATGTGAAGGCGCTTCCGTCGCGCCAATTGCCAAAGGCTGCGCCGTCCTGGTCGGGAAAGATGCGAAGCCAGCCGGCGGCATCGTCCTTGCGGCCGTTCGTCGGGAATCGGCACAGGCGGCCGGGCTCTGGTTCGCGCTCGGGATATGCCATGCCGGCACGCTCAAAGGCGCTCGGCAGGTCGGGGGTGAATAGCACTTGCATAGCGCGGCCTCACCTCCAGCCGGCGAGGGTTGCGGCCACAGCCAGAAGCGCCAGCCAGCCGGCCAGCTCGGGGGCGATGAATCCGCCTTGCTTGCGCTTGTCGAGGGCGTCGGCTTTGCGGGTGCCAGCGGTCGGCCAGATAGCGGGCGCTGCGGCGGGCAAGGCGTCCGGGGAAAGGTCGGACGCGGTATCATGGCGCTGATCTAGGGCGCTCTCGATTGCTTTGCGGTCGAGGGCGTTTGTCATTTCGCGCCCCCTTCGATGGACTCGGCCACCTTCAGCAGTTCGGCGGCAAGGCTGCGCATGCCACGCGGGCCGATGGTCACGAATACGGGGCGCTCTTGCTCCGCATCGGACACAATCAGGCGAAGGTTTGCGGGGTCGGCAACAATGGTGCCTCGGCCCTCGCAGTGCCGGTAGAGGATGGCGGGCGCGTTCATGCTGCCACCTCGCCAGCGGTCAGGCGGTCGATAGCCTCGGCAGGCCACGCCAGGAAGCGGGAAGGAAGTTTGTGCGGCCGGACGCCGGCGTAGTGCCCGGCGCGGCAAACTGCGGCGCGCAGGGTTTGCGGCTTGATGTGAAGGGCGGCGGCGGCCTGCTCGGTCGAGTAGCTGCGGCAGGCGAGCGGCGCGTCATTGCGCCGTGCGGTCGGGATGGTTTGGGCTTGCATTCGGGGTACTCCGTCGAGTGGTGACGGTCACCATTGAATACAGCTCAATTCCACCGCATAACGGGGGCAGGTCGTAAACTGCCCTAGGGTGCCCCAGGATGAAGCGATAAAAATCAGCGGGTTACGATTTTCCGCGTTGCTGCGAAACTGCCCCAGGTACGCGGATGCGTGCCTCTGGAAACAGGCGGGCGTAAAGGGGTGCGGCGCTCGGTTGTCGGCCTCCTTCCCACTGATAGCCGTTTAGGTAGCGGTCGAGACTGCCGACGCTCTTGATGGTCCGCAATCCTGCGTCGAGAGCGTGTAACAGGTCGAGGAAATCCGCCTTGGTGCCCGGCATTCGCGCGCGGTCGAAGGTTTCGCCAAGCTCGGCGGCGCGGCGCTCGCACTCGCTCACATACAGCGCGATGCGGCCGGCTTGGGTTTCGCGCTTGGGCTTTGCTGGCGCTGCTTGCTCTTGGGCAGCAGGCCGGGCCTCGGGCTGCTCCGCTGCGACAATCTCGGCAAACTTGACCAGTTGGCTTCTGCGCACGGCCAGCATGTCGGGCGTGACGTCGACGGGGTTACCGAACTGAATGGGCCTGCCTATCCAGCGATTGAAAATAGACACAGCCCGGCCTAATCGCACCTCTCCGTTGGCAGCCAGTATGCTCACGTCCTCATCCGACAGCAGATAGACGCTTTGCTTTTTGGCTGCTTGCTCCCACTTGTGGAGAAGCGCAATGTCGGGGCGCATACGCCGGACGGCAACCTCTGCAATAGCTTCGGGGGTGAATAGTCCGCGCGGCACGCCAGCATCGGCGGCGGCCAGCCCGCCAAGCGACCTCGGGTGTGACTTGGTTAGCCGCTCGACCTCGATGGCCTTTTCACGAAATTCACGCAGGACTGGCTCAGAGTGCTCCGGGTTGCACTTCGACTCAGGTATCACTGCATAGACTGGCAGCCTGTCGTGCGCGTCGATTAGGTCGTCAGCGGTGAATGTCCTGCCGGTGGTTTTCGACAACCACTCGGCGGCGGCGTCGAGCCGCACAGTGCCGTGCTTGGGTTCCATTTGCGCTCCTTCGTTGCGCGCCTTCGTTTGGGTGCCGCGCCAGGGGGCGAAGGTGTCCCCCTTTTCGGATGGCCGTCCTAGGCGCGGCATGCTCGGTCAGGCGGCGCGCAGGTGTCGCACGTTCGCGGGTTGTCTCTCGGCTTGCGCGATGGCCTCTAGCCTTGCCTCCCAGGCCACCAGCGCCGCGCGCTTCTCGTCGGTGTATGCATGCCGGTCGTAGTGCGCGGCCTGCACTCCGCTGATGCCGTGGGATAGCAGTTGTGCGCGGGTGTCCTTGCTGATGCCCAGGGCGGCAAGCATGGTTTCCACGGTGCGGCGAATGTCGCGCACATTGAAGGGCTCGCCACCGATGCCGGCGCACACTTCGGCGGCGCGGTTGCTCACGGTCTCGGGGTTCATTGCCACGCGGCCATGCGTCGAGAAAAGCCACAGGCCGGCCAGCTCGGGCGCGCGGCCTTCCTGCTTGGCGCGCTCGGTCTCTCGGGCCTTGGCACGCTCCACCAGCGCGGCCACCATCGCGGCGGCGTGCGGTGCCAGCGGTAACAGGTGCTCGCGCGGTTGCGTGCGCTTGCCCTTGCCATCCCACAGGCGAAGCGTTGCGGTGTCCTGGTCGAAGTCTCCCACCTTGGCGCGCAGCAGTTGCGCCATGCGTTGCCCACCCGCGTACAGCGCCAGCAGCAAAGCCGTGTCGGAAAGCTCGGGGCCGGTCTCGTTCCCGATGCGCAGCAGGTGCCCGATGTACGCGCGCAGTTCGGCGGCGCTCAGGGTACGGTCGCCTCGTTGCACGGCAATCGCCGGGATGGCGTCGACGGGGTTGTGTTCGATGCCGAAGGCAATCAGGTCGGCAGGAAGGGCGGAATCGAAGGGCGCACGCTTGGCGGCATTGAATGCGGCGCTCAGGTAGCTGCGCAGGACTCCGGCGGCGCGCTCCTTGCCGGCTTCCCTCACCCGGCGCACCAGCGCGGCTACCTCGTGCGCGGTCACGGCGCGGGCGGGCTTGTTCGCGGCCTCCTGGTCGATATGGCACTTGAACAGGCTCCGCGCTCCGGCGGCGCTCTTGCCCTTGCCGGCACGCTCCAGGGCGCTCAGGTAGGCATCGCACAGGGCGCGCAGGGTGTAGCGGGCCTGTCGGTCGGCTTCGGCCTTGGCGGCCTCTGCTGCGGCTCGCTTGGCCTCCGCTGCGGCGATGCGGTCGCGCTTCTGCTCGCGCGGGTCGGCTCCCTGGTCAATCAGGGTTTGCAGGCGGCGGGCTTCGGTGCGGGCGTCATCAAGGTTCCAGGCGCGCACGTCGCCAATGGTCACGCGCAAGTCCTTACCGTTCAGCTTGCCTTGGAAGATGTACGCCTTCGCTCCAGCAGTCGCACGCACGGCGAGGCCGGGCGCTTCGGTGTCCCAAAGGAAGGTTTGGGCCTTGTCGGTCGGGCAGGTGAATTCCCGGATGCGGCCAGCGGTCAGTTTGATGCGGGGCATGGTCTAGCTCTCCGTCATGAGCGCTTACACGGGAATCCATGTAAGCGCTATGTAAGCGGATTCTAGCAACGTCGCTCAACATCAATCAACCAACTGACGCCTGTAATCCTATATTTTTCAGCGCTTTGCGACCTATGCGACGATGAATCGCAGTAATGCGAATGCACGCATAATGTGACTCTTAATCAATTGGTCCTAGGTTCGAGTCCTAGTGCCCCCACCAACGAATACAAGCACTTGGGCCAGTTCTCGCGGACTGGCCTTTTTGCTTTCCGGGGCCATGTAGCCACCATGTAGCCAAATCCGGGCGGTGTAGCCACGCGGCCAGCGCACGGGGCGCGCTCTAGGTCAGCGCTTTCGTTGAGAAGGTGACAGCGAAGGCGATTGCTTCCAACTCGGCAAGTTTGCGACGTACTTCAACAAGCCTGTGCAGGCGCTCATCATCTCGGGCGCATCTCGGGCGCACGCTGCACCGCGGGCATGCCGGCTGCGCGGGCCTTACACAGGTCATAGGCGGCCTGCTGCGCAATCCAGGCGTCTGCACTGCCACCGTTGGCCACACCAAGCCAGCCTTCAATGCGCAAGGCCATTTCGGGCGAGATTGCAGCGCGCCCATTGAGCACGCGAGACAGGGCGGCGCGGGTCACTCCAAGTTGCGCGGCGGCGTCGGTCACGGTCAGGCCAAGGGCCGGTAGTACATCCTCGCGCAGCGTTTCGCCAGGGTGCGGCGGGTTGAACATCGTCGTCATGGTCTTGCCCTCAGTGATAGTCCTGGTAATCGACCAGAACCGCGTCTCCGCCGTCAAAGCGGAACGTCAAACGCCAGTTTCCATTCACGAAAACCGAGTAGTGGCCTACCAGACTTCCGACAAGCGGATGCAGACGCCATCCCGGCACGTTCATGTCCTCGGGCACTTTGGCGGCGTGCAGTCGTGCCAGCAATCGGGCTAGCTTCGGCGCGTGATGCGGCTGGATGCCTGCCTTGCTGCCAGTCTCGAAAAAGGCCTGCAGCCCTTTGTGCTCAAAGCTCTTTATCATGGCCTATTGTATAGCGTAGCGTTTCACAACTCAATGAATCCAATCAAGCGACCACGCGCAGCGCAGGGGCGGCGCGCTTCGGGGTCCCACAGGAAGGATTGCGCGGTGCCATCGGCGCAGGTGAAGCGGCGGATTCGTTCTGGGGTCAGGCGCTCGCGTATCTATGGTCGATGTATACCTCAATGCGCCGCGCGACCTTCGCCGCGATTCATGGTGTACTCCCCCCATGACCCTCACCCCCCTCCAGATCGCCGCACTCGTCCTGGCCTGGCTCGGCTACGCCGTCCTGCATTCGCTGCTCGCGAGCCTGTGGCTCAAGCGGCGCGTGGCGGCGCGCTGGCCGCAGCTGGCACCCGCGTACCGGATGATGTTCAATGCACTCGGCGCGCTGCTGCTGGTGCCACCACTGTGGCTGACCTTTGCGTGGCACGGGCCGCTGCTGTGGGCATGGGAGGGCGGCTGGGCCTGGCTGGCGAACGGCGCGGCACTGGCTGCGATCGGGGGCTTCATCTGGTCGACACGCTACTACGACATGGCGACCTTCCTCGGCAGCGCGCAATGGGCGGCGCATCACGGCGCAGCCGAGGATCCCGGCGGCTTGCGCCTGTCGCCCCTGCACCGCTACGTGCGCCATCCATGGTATGGCCTCGGACTGGTGATCCTGTGGACGCGCGACATGGACGAAGCCCGCCTGGTGAGCAGCCTTTGCATCACGCTCTACCTGTGGCTGGGCTCGCTACTGGAGGAGCGCAAGCTGCTGGCGTTTCACGGCGAAGCCTATGCACGCTACCGTGCGCGGGTGCCGGGACTCCTCCCACTGCCCGGGCGCGTGCTGCGCGCAGACGAGGCGCGCGCACTCGAGCAGCTTGCCCGCACGCCCATCCGCAAGGTCTAGCCCGCTACCCCCCAAGCCGGGCACAATGCGGCGATGTCCGACCGCGCCACCCGCTCGCTCGCGCCGCCGCTCACCCTGGCCTACGCCCTGCTCGTGGCCTATGCGTGCCTGCACCCGCTGACCGGGTGGCGAGACAGCGGGCTTCCGCCCTTCGACTGGCTGTGGGCACCGTGGCCGAAGTACTTCATCCTCGAAGACTTCGTCTTCAACATTCTCGGCTACCTTCCGCTCGGCCTGCTGCTCGCGGCCGCACTGCCCGCACACTGGGGCTTTGCGAACAAGGTGGTCATGACTGCGCTGCTCGCCGGCCTGTTCAGCCTGGGCCTGGAAACGACGCAGAACTACCTGCCGACACGCATCGCCAGCAACCTCGACCTGGGCGGCAATACTGCGGGGGCGCTGCTCGGCGCGCTCGCAGGCGCCGGCTGGGGGCCGGCCCTGTTCGGCCCCCAGGGCCGGCTGCAACGCTGGCGCGCACGTTACGTGATCGGCGGACGTAGCGGCGAGGCAGGCCTGCTGCTGCTGGCGCTGTGGCTGCTCGGACAGCTCAGCGCCACCGACCTGCTGTTCTCCAGCGGAGACCTCCGCAGTCTGCTCGGCATCGCCGCCCCCCTGCCCTTTCGTGCCGACCGCTTCATCGCCTTCGACACCGCCCTCACCGCCAGCGCCCTACTTGCCGTGGGCTTATTCACCCGCTGCATGACACGCGGCGCCAACCCCTTTCCGGTGCTGTGGGTGCTGGGACTGGGCGTGGGCGCCAAGACGCTCGCCACCTGGTCCTTCTTCGACCCCGGCACGCCGCTCGCCTGGCTCACGCCGGGGGCGGAGCGCGGCCTTGTGATCGGCGCCGTCCTGCTGCTGCCATGCCTGCTGCTGCCGCGGCTGGCGCAGCATGCCATCGCCGGCACCAGCCTGCTGCTCGCCACGGCGCTGGTGAACCTGATCCCCGAGAACCCCTATCTGCCGTACGGCCGTCAACTGGCCAGCTACAGCAACGTGCTCAACTTCCATGGCCTGACCGAGCTCGTGGACAGCCTGTGGCCGTATCTGGCGCTGGCCTACCTGTCGGCGCTCGGGCTGTGGCGGGGCGAGCACCTGGGCGGCCCGCCGCTGCGCAGCGGGCGGCGCCTATAATCGGGCCAGGCCGCACGCCTCCCCCTCACCTTCAACCCCGCGCCTCCAACCCCTCGGCCCCACCCCTCAGCCCCAGCCCGAAACCGGGAGACCCCATGAGCTACTTCACACACCACGTCTTCTTCTGCTGCAACCAGCGCCAGCCAGGCGATTCCTGCTGCAACAACCACGACGCCTCGACACTGCAGACCTACGCCAAGGACCGCAGCGCCGCGCTCGGACTCAAGGGCAAGGGCAGTGTGCGCATCAACAAGGCCGGCTGCCTAGGCCGCTGCGACGACGGCCCGGTGCTGGTCGTCTATCCCGACAACGTCTGGTACACCTATGTCGACAAGGACGACATCGACGAGATCATCGACAGCCACCTGGTGCAGGGCCGCATCGTCGAGCGCCTGCGCCTGCCGGATGACGCCGCATGAGCCGCCCGCTGCCCACCGAATCCGCCCTGCTGCGCGGTCCCGCCGGCAACATCGAGGTGCTGATCGACGCGCCCGCCACCGTCCGCGGCATCGCGCTGGTCTGCCACCCGCACCCGCTCTTCGGCGGCGCCAACACCAACAAGGTCGCGCACACGCTGGCGCGTGCCTACCGCGACCTCGGCTACGCCGTGATCCGCCCGAACTTCCGCGGCGTGGGCAGAAGTGAGGGCGAGCACGACCACGGCGAGGGCGAAACCGAGGACATGCTCTCGGTGATCAGCTGGGCCGAATCACGCTGGGGCGTGCAGCCACTGGCGCTGGGCGGCTTCTCGTTCGGCGGCTACGTGCAGGTGCGCGTCGCCACCCGCCTTGCCGACGGCATCGCACCGCCGCGCCAGCTCATCCTCGTGGGCATGGCTGCGGGCGACACCACCGGCAGCGGGCGCAACTACGATACCCCCCCCGTGCCCGCCAACATCCCCACGCTCGTCGTCCATGGCGAACAGGACGAAACCGTCGCCCTCGCCAACGTCCTCGGCTGGGCACGCCCGCAGGAGCTGCCGGTGGTCGTGGTGCCGGGCGCAGACCATTTCTTCCATGGCAAGCTGCACGTGATCCGCACGCTGATCGCACGCAACGTCGATCCGGCCTGAAAGCCCCGGAGGTCGGTCTTCTCGCGGGCAACGCGGCCTGAGGGTGCCGGCGCGCACGAATCGGGTACTCGGCGAGGCTGCTTTCACGACAAAGCCCGCGCCCCCCCATCCGCTTTCCCTAATTCCCGCCCCCTAATGTGCGGCGTATCTTCACCTCACCCCACGGGAGACACGTCACCATGAAATTGCTCGCCTCGCTCACCAGCCCCTACGCCCGCAAGATCCGCATCCTCCTCGACGAAAAGGCGCTGCCCTTCGAACTCGTCGTCGACTCGCCCTGGGAAGCCAACACCCGCATCCCCGAGCTGAACCCGCTCGGCAAGGTGCCGGTGCTGATCGCCGACAACGGCGAGACCTTCTTCGACTCTCCGGTCATTGCCGGCTACCTCGAAACCCTGGGTGCACCGCCCGCGCTGCTGCCCGCCGACCCGCTCGACGCCGTGCGCGTACGCCAGACCGAGGCGCTCGCCGACGGCGTCACCGATGCCGCCGTCGGCGCCCTGCTCGAATCCCGCCGCCCCGACGGCGAACGCAGCGATCGCGAGATTGCCCGCCAGAAGGACAAGATCGACCGCGGCCTGGCCGAACTCGAACGCCGCCTCGACCACCGCCACGCCTTCAACGGCGCCGACATGCAGCTCGGCGACATCGCCGCCGCAGTCGCCCTCGCCTACCTGGACCTGCGCTTCCCCGACATCGACTGGCGCGCCCGCCATCCGGGGTTGCTGCCCTTCGCCGAGCGCATGTTCGCGCGCGAGAGTTTCAAGCGCACGCAGCCGCCGGCGGGGTGAGGGCATGAGCAAATGAAAGACCTATCCCCGGCCCCCCCGCGCTGCCTGCGCGCGACCATCCACACCGTAATCAGGGAGATGGTGGTTCAACTGGCTGTGTAGAGGCCCCTGGTTTCCCCAAGGGTGACACACTCACCCGCCCCGACTACACTACAGTTAGTCAGATAGTCACGAAGGCACCGTCATGCGCACCCTCACCCTCGCCGAAACCAAATCGCACCTGTCCGCAGTCGTCGATCAGGTGATCGCCGGCGAGGAGATCGTCATCACTCGCCGCGGCCGGCCGGTCGCCCGCATCATCGCCGAGCCCGTGCAACCGGCCGCCGACGCCGCAGCCATCGCCGCCGAGCTGCGCGCCTTCGTGCTCTCCCAGCCTCCGCAAGCCCGCACGGCAGCGGAAGTCGTGCGTGAAGCGCGGGACGGGGCACGCTACTGATGGCCTTGTACGCGGACACCTGCATCCTCCTGCCCCTGTTCTTTCGCGACGCCAGCACCGATGCCGCGCTCGCGTGGCTCGAAGCCAGCGCCAGCGAAACGATCCTGATCAGCCCATGGACGCGCACCGAGTTCGCCAGCGCCGCGGGGATCATGGCGCGCCGGGGCGATATATCCGCGGATCTCCATCGCGAGGGGCTCGAGCGCTTCGACAAGCTCGTCAGTGCACGACTCGCTGTGGAAGCAGTCGATACCACGGACTTCGACCGCGCCAGAGGCTGGATTGCCGACTACCGCAGCGGACTACGTGCGGGCGATGCGCTGCATCTGGCCGTATGCATGCGCTTGAGCGCGACACTGTGCACAGCGGACGACACGCTGGCGCGGGCGGCAGACAAGGTCGGCGTGGCCGTGCAGCGGGTGGGGTAAGCAGATGAAAGCGCTCAGCCCCTGTCAGTAATGATCCCGAAACTGCGCGATCAGCAAGACCTCGCCCTCGACCGCATACACCAGCCGGTGCCGGTCATCGATGCGCCGCGACCAGAACCCCGCTAGCTGGTACTTCAAGGGCTCGGGCTTGCCGATCCCCGTAAAGGGGTGCCGGCGGATGTCCTCGATCAGTGCGTTGATACGCTTGAGTTGCTTGCGGTCGGTCTCGTGCCAGTAGAGGTAGTCCTCCCAGGCGTGATCCGAGAACCTAGGCTGCATCGTCCGTCTCGATCAACGCACGCGGCTCGCCACCGCCTGCGCGCAACTGCTCCACCGACTCCATCAGGCGCTTCGCACCCTTCGGTGAGCGCAGCAGATACGCCGTCTCTTCGAGCGCGTTGTAGTCGTCCAGCGACATGATCACCACCGGCTTGCCGCGCTGCGTCGTCACCAACACCGGCGCGCGATCCTCGTTGACGCTGCGCATCACCTGCGCAAGGTGCGTGCGGGTGTAGCTGTAGGTCAGGGCTTCCATCGTGCGCTCCAAGTCAAAACTTTGTACAAACTTTAGCACAATCCTCACACGCTCGCGCCGACGGCGTGGCACGAGCGCGTGAGCAGATGAAAGACCTGACCCCAGTGACCCCACAAAATCAATAGTGATAACGCCCTTGCAGGAACTCGATCCGATCCGCCTTCACCAGGTAAACGCAGCGGTGCTCCTGCGTGACGCGACGTGACCAGACATCCGAGCCCAAGTACTTCAATGGCTCCGGGCTGCCGATGCCCTTGAAGGGATCGCGCAGCACGGCCTTGACGAGTTCCAGCAAGCGTTTGGCCGTGCGGCGCTCCGTCTCCACCCAGTAGCTCAAATCTTCCAGGAACTCGGGCTGGAACACGGCGACGCGCTTGGAATCAGGCTTCGAGACCATGGAGCTTCTCGAGAGCATCGGCTGTAGTGGGGGCCACCTCGCCGGCTCGGGCGCGTGCCAGAGCAGCCAGCAGACGCTCGGCATTCCTGGGAGAGCGCAAGAGATGGGCCGTTTCCATCAGGCTCTGCAATTCATCGGCGGCAATCATTGCGACCGCCCCCCCGGAGCGGCGGCGGACCACAACCACTTCACGGTCATCGACAGCACGGTCCATCAGCGTCTTGAACTGTTCACGGGCTTGGCTGTAGGTGGTTTCGATGGTCATGGCGACCTCCTTTACTTGTACGTGGCTATTGTACAACCCTTCATGCGCCCGACACTCCGTCACCGCCCAACAGCGCCTGCCAGGCGAAGCGACCGCGGGAAAAGATGAACGCCGACACCAGGCAGTTCGTGTCGAGCACGACGCGCGGCCGCGTCACGCGCGTTTTCTCGCCCAGGCAATTGCATCCTCGACGTCATCCTGCGTGATGCCGAGCGCCTCAAGCTTCGCGCGCACGGCATCGGCTTGCTGCAGCCGGACCGGCGTCAGCACGATCCTTCCATCCTGGACCGTGACGTCGTAGTAGTCGGCTTCGCCTACGCACTGGACGATGGCCTTGGGCAAGGTGATCTGGTTCTTGCTTGTCCGCTTCGCCAACATGATCGCCCTCGAAAAGTAATGAAGTAAGGAATTTCGTTCTAGCTGCTTTGCGGCGGGAAAGCACTGAAGCGGCTCGAAGACGGCACTCCCGGCCTCGCGCACCGGCCAGCACACCCCCTTTGTCACATGTTGACAACCCGTTCCGGGGGGCTTGTCACATTCAGACCGGAATCGTGTCAAGTCAGCGGTACTACGTCACGGAAATCCAGGGGCCAGAAGTTGGCACGGGGGTTGCTTATGAGTAGGCAAGCGGGCTTTCCGTGGTTTCTCATCGAGGAGAACTGACATGAAAAAGATTCAACAAGGCTTCACGCTGATCGAACTGATGATCGTTGTGGCGATTATTGGTATTTTGGCGGCCGTGGCGCTGCCGGCGTACCAGGATTACACGGTGCGGGCACGGGTCACTGAGGGTCTGTCCCTCGCGTCGGCTGCTAAAACGGCAGTGGCAGAAAACGCGGCAAACGGCACGGCTCTCGACCTAGGTTGGACGGCGCCTGCAGCTACAGATAACGTTACATCCGTCGGCGTTGCGACCGCGACGGGCGTTATTACGGTTACGTACACTGCCGTGGCTGGTGGCGGCACTATTACGCTTGTCCCCACCTCCGCCGGAGCCGCACTAGCCAGCGGCACCATTCCTGCGGGAGCTATCGAGTGGGACTGCACCGGCGGCACTCTGGTCGACAAATATCGTCCGGCAGTCTGCAGGTAAAAAGAGGAAAGTGGAAGATAGGGGTCAGGTCTTTCATCTACTCACCTAACCCCTCCTCGCCTCACCCCCAAGCCCGCCGCGCTAAAGCCCGGCGGGCTTTCTCTTTCTTGACGCGACCGCGGCCCAACTCGCCCTTCACACCACTGGCGAGCACTTCTCCATCCTCTGCAGCGCCGCGTAGGCGATAGCGGGCAGACCGCAATTTCCCCTGCTTCCCAGCGGCCTCTGATCACAAGTGGCGAGGCGCGTCCATCCGCTCATGCAGAACACGAACCACGGCGATGCCGTAGTCGGTTGCTCAAAAGTAGATCATGTGGCGCTCGACGCTCCCTCTGCGGTAGCCTGGCCGGATGTGATCACAGGCTGGGGCAGCCCGGGGCGAGGCAGCCAAGCTGGCGAAGGCCCTCGTCAGCAAGTCGATGTAGCGCACGGCCTGCTCGACACCCCATTCCCGCACCGTATGAACCCAGATTGACTCGAGGTCGCGCTCAGCCGCCGGGGTCAGGCGATATTCAGCCATGCTCGGCAAGCATCCGATGCTTGAAGGCTGCAGCGTCGAAGCGTCTCGGCTCGCCGCTGGCCTCCCCCTCGATCAGCGCGGCGCGAATCGCCTCGATCTCGGCGCTGCGCTCCTGCTCGCGGCGGATCAAATCCCGGATGCACTCGCTGTCGTTGGTGTAGTGACCTGCGTTGATCTGTGCCTTGACCCAGTTGTCCTGCTGATCGGTCAGGGTAATCGTCTTGCGCACGGTGCCCATGACGTGCCTCCTGGAGTTACGCCAAAAGTGTGATTAACTCATACGAATGGTGCATTGTAGAAGAAATAGGGGACAGACCCCAATTCCCCAAATTCCGCCCCGCGCCGGCGCTACACGCCCCCGTGCCGACGCCAGAACTCGGCGGGCGTGAGGATGGGGTAGGCGTTTGCCAAGGCGAGCAGGTCCTTGTCGCCGGTGATCAGATAGTCGAGGCTTCTCGTGCGCATGCCCGCCAGCAGGGTGCCGAGCACGGGCTGGTCGTTGTCGTCGCGCAAGGCCTCGTCGGCAACCGGCTCCGGCTCGACGAGCTCGGCCTGGATCGACAGGATGTCCACGAGGTCGTCGATTTCGCGGCTGGAAAGGCCGTGACGGGCGGATAGCCGTGGCAGCACGCGGCGCAGTTCTTCGAGGATGAAGGTCGA
This sequence comes from Thauera sp. ZXT1-4, assembly GCF_052598215.2. NCBI lineage: Bacteria > Pseudomonadati > Pseudomonadota > Betaproteobacteria > Rhodocyclales > Zoogloeaceae > Thauera > Thauera sp. ZXT1-4. The sequence goes on from NZ_JBQWSN020000004.1 coordinate 202,783, forward strand.
CAACACCACGTCGACGGAGCCGTGCCGCCAGGCGGCGACGATGCAGCCCGGAACGCTCCCCGGGTAGGCCAGGCCGGACAGCAGCACATTGGTGTCGAGAACGACACGCAGGGCGGACGGCACGCTCAGCCCGCCGCCCGCTGCTTGAGCTCGCCTCGCTCGGCAGCGACCGCAGCCTCGATCTCAGCGATCCCCTCGTCTTCGGGAACGCCGTCATATCCTGCCTCGATGCGCTGGCAAAGCGCATCGAAACGCGCCTGCATGCGGCGAATGCGCTCGAAAAGGCGCGCATCGACGAGTGCTGCGACGGGCTTGCCGTCCTTGTTGATCACCACGCTGTCGTGGCGGTATTGCACTTGGTTGAGCATTTCACCGAGGTTCTGGCGAAAGCTGACGGCGCTGGCTTGCGTGATCATCATGCGACTCCTGCTGACTGTTATGGTCATTATGGTCATGGAGGTGTGTTCGGGCAAGGTGAGCGAACCAGGGGTCCATCCCCTGCACCGTGCCTCTCAGTCACGGCGACAGCCAGTTCTCGACCGCCAGGCCTGGAACGCGGCTGAATTCCCTCACGTTGTCCGTCACCAGTACGGCACCGAGTGCAAGCGCCTGCGCCGCGATCCACAGATCGTTGCCGCCGATCGGCGTGCCTTGCCGCTCGAGCCCGGCGCGAATCCTTGCGTAGTGCGAACTCGTCGCGGCGTCGAGCGGCGGCACCGCAAGCCCCGCCACCACCTCTTCCAGGCGCGCCCGGTTGCGCTCGGCCTGTGCGCTCTTCTCCACCCCGGTCTGGAGTTCGCCCAGCACGATGGGCGAAAGCACGAGCGCGGACGCCGGCAAGGACTCGAGCCGCAAGCGAACCGCAGGCTGCGCCTTGAGCGCGGCGATGAAGATGTTGGTATCGAGCAGGTAGTGCATGCCGCGTCAATCCCAGCCGGCGACCGGCTCGGCAGGCGCATCGGGCGGCGCCTCCAGCTCCAGCCCGCCCGCCTGCCAGCAGGCCCTGAATACGTCTGCCGCGGAACGCGGCGTATCCGGTATGAGGCGGGCGATCACCCGACCGCGCCGGGTGATCGCCACCTCCTCACCACTCTCTACCGCCGCCAGCAGCGCTGAAAACTGGCTCTTGGCCTCGACAACTGCAACCGTGCGCATGACGCCTCTCCAGATGACCACATGGACAGATGATAGCAGCGATTGAGAACCCCCCCGGGGTCAGGTCTTTCATTTACTCGCCTAACCCCTCCCGCTGGCACGACTCCGCCCCTCACCAGAACGTCGCAACCCCGAACAGCCCCAATGCCGGATCGCGCGTCACCAACACCAGGCCTTCCAGCTCCGTCTGCGCCGCCAGCATGCGGTCGAAGGGGTCGCGGTGCTCGACCGCATAGCCGCCCGCCTTGAGGCAGTGGTAGTGGTTGATCGGCACATGCTGGAAGCCATCGGCCACCACCAGCTCGTCGAACCGGCCGACCGCCTCCGCTGCCTCGCCGAGTTTGCCGAGCCGGTGCTTGGTAGCGAGTTCCCAGGCTGTGGCGGCGCTGACGAAGACGGCGTTGGCCGGGTCCGAGATGGCGTCGCGAGCCCGGGCGGACAGCTGCGGATCATCGGTCCACCACCATAGCAGCGCGTGGGTATCGAGCAGCAGGCGCATCGTCATTCCCAGGCGGCGAGTTCTTCGGGCGGCAGCGGCTCGAAGAAGGCGTCGGGCAGCCGCCTGCCGGCCAGACGGCCCGGCTTGCGGACGGTGCCCGCGTCGGGGGCGAGCGGCACGAGGCGTGCGTAGGGCTTGCCCGCCTTGGCGAGGATGATCTCCTGGCCGGCATGCGCCTGCTCGAGCAGGCGGGAAAATTGCGTCTTGGCTTCGTGGACGTTGACGGTCAGCGGCATCGCACACCTATCGGACTAAGTTGATGGACTAAGTCTAGTCTGAAGCCGCAGACCGCAGCAAGACCGGCACGCAGAGAAACCCTCAGGGTCAGGTCTTTCATCTACTCATCCTTCCGCTCCAGCCAATCCTCCAGCAGCAAGCCCGGAACGCGCTCGAATTCACGGAGCTTATGCGTGACGAGGGTGAGGTTGAGCGTGCGAGCATGCGCCGCGATCAGCAGGTCGTTGGCTCCGATGGTGCTCCCGGCCCGCTCCAGCGTCGCGCGAATTTCGGCGTACTCGCGATCTGCATCACCCTCGAAGGGCAACACCTCGATGGCACCGAGCAAATCTTCCACGCGCTGCGTCAGGGCGACCGAGCCGCGCTTCGCCGCGCCATAACGAAGCTCGCAGGCCACGACGATGCTGGTGCAGATGGCATCGGCGTCGAGTTGGGCCAGCCGCTTCGTTACCGCTCCCTGCGGATCCTTGATCAGGCTCGACAGGATGTTCGTGTCCAGCAGATAGCGCGCCGCCATCAGAACACGTCCTCCGGTTCAGGCGGCGGGTCGGCGATTTCGGGGAAGGCTTCCTGCAGCGGGGCCCAGCCGGCCAGCAAGGCCAGGAGCCTGTGACGCGGGCCAATGGGCTCGATGATCAACCTCGCCCCTTCCTTGCGGATGATGGCCTCGGTGCCTTCAAGCTCGAACTCGCGCGGTATCCGGACCGCCTGGTTGCGTCCGTTGCGAAAAAGGGAGACGTGTCGTTCGCTGTTCATAGTGATCCCCTGAAAGGCATATGTCAAAGCCTATGCCTTTCAGGGGATCGGGTCAATCAGCAAAAATCGGGGACAGACCCCAATTCCCGGTTGTGGGGTTCGCCGGTGGGTGAGAGAGCCTCCATGACGCCTGCCGAATGATCTTTGACGCGGCTGGCGCCGGGCCTACCGGAACGGTAACGTCGCCAACGGCACCTTTCGTCCGCGGCGACGGTCCAGAACGCCAGTCTCAACTCCTTTTTTGCCGACCGGGGCAACGGGGCTGCGAGCACGCAGGCGACGCGCGCCTTGATCGCTGAACACAGCGTGCCGGGTCGTGCGCTGGTGCTGGTGACCCATCAGGTAAACATCACCTCACTCTCGGGGGTTTTCCCCGCCGCGGGCGAGATCATCGTGATGCGGATCGCTGCCGATGGGCTCGAAACCGTGGGCCGGATCCGAAGCGCGGACTGAAGCCTCGGTGATGCACCCGGTCGCGTAGAGGGGGTAGAGGATCTCCTCCTCGCGCTGGATACGGTGTGCGAGGCCGATGATCACGCGCTCGAAATCATCGAAGAAGCTCTCCTCGAGCGCCGGCTCCTCGCTTACGTGGGCGTATCGAGCGAGAAAGGCCAGCGCTTCCGCGCCCACCTCGTCCATGTCCTCGCGGAACGCCTGCATCAGCGCGCGCATTTCCGGGTCTTCGGCAAACACATGGTCGAGATGGAAGTAGAAGCGCACGTTCTCGACCAGCACATGGCCCTGGAGCGTAACGCGCAAGCGGTCGAGCAGAGGGCCGATGCTGCGCAGCAAGCCATCCGCCGCAGCGCCCTGGATGGCCCCGATGGCGTCAAGCATGCTTCGGTGCTCGCGTACGAGACGCACCAGCAAGTCAGCGTGGTAACGGGCGGCCAGGTCGAGCGCACCTTCATCGTCACCCTCGTCAGCGGAACACGCCCACTCGGGGAGCGCCTCTTCGCGCCCACGGCGGACTCTGGCAAGTAGCCAATCGAGCAGAAACATGTGTCCCCCATGTCTTGCCGCGTTGCGGCCGATGACCGAAAGCGGGGGTTTAGCCCATTGGCATTCATGAAACGCTGAGCCATATCAAAAAATGATCAATAACTTTCTAATGAACGAATAAGCGCAGACTCAGCGGATTGCACGCACTTGATCGCGCGCAGATCGGTCCACGCCCATTTCTGAGAAAATGCCTCCCCCATCCGAGGCGATCCGACGCCGACCGACTGACCATGTCCGTTCCTGCCCCCACCGCACACGAAACCCTGGACGACCGGCGTGTCCTGCTCGTCCTTTCCACGCTGCCGGACCACGATAGCGCCGAGCGCCTCGCCGCCGCGCTGGTCGAGGCCGGCCTGGCCGCGTGCGTGAACGTGATGGCGCCGTGCACCTCGGTCTATCGCTGGCAGGGCGCGGTGGAGACAGCCAGCGAGGTGCCGGTGCTGATCAAGACCACAGCCGCACGCTATGCGGAACTGGAAGCGGCGATCCGCGCCCGCCACCCGTACGAACTTCCCGAGATCGTGGCGGTCCCTTTCGAGCGGGGGCTGGCGACCTACCTCGACTGGGTGGGCGCCGAAACCCGGCCACCGGCCGGCTGAGGACGCCGCCAGGCCAAGCCGCCCGCACGACTCGCATGCGCCCCTCCCGACAACCCTCCGAAGAGCCCCGATGTTCTCCTCTGCGCGCCTCCTCTCCCCCCTGTACGCCCTGATCCGCCTGTTCGCGCTGCTGGCCAGCTTCATCGCGCTGGTGCCCGCCGTCCAGGCCGATCCGATCGAGCCGGAAAAGGCCTTCGCGATGCGTGCGCAGGCGCTCGATGCGCACACGGTGGAGGTGGTGTTCCAGGTGGCGAAGGGCTACTACCTGTATGGCGACAACTTTCGCTTCGAGGCCGAGCCGGAGGGCGTGCGCTTCGGGACCGCAGAGAAGCCTGCGGGCAAGCTGAAGAAGGACGACTTCTTCGGCGAGGTGGAAACGCATCGCGGCGAACTGCGCATCCTGCTTCCGGTAGAGGCGCCCGCGGGACTCACGCGTTTCGAGCTGTTCGCGACCAGCCAGGGTTGCTGGGACGGGGGCATCTGCTATCCGCCGACCACTCAACAGGTGTCGATTGACCTCAGCGCGCCGCCGAAGAAGTCCGGCGGCGGCTTCCTCGACAGCGTCCTGGGTGGAGGCTCAGGCGCAACAGGCTCCGCCTCGAGCACGCCGGCACCGGCCGCAGCGGCCGCGCCCACCGTCTCCAGCAACGAGACCGGCGACATCGCCCGCCTGCTCTCCGGTGCAAGCGTCCCCATCATCCTCACCAGCTTCTTCGGCTTCGGCCTGCTGCTCGCGTTCACGCCCTGCACCTTCCCGATGATCCCGATCCTGTCGGGCATCATCGTCGGCCAGGGCAACAAGGTGTCGCACATGCGCGCCTTCGTGCTGTCACTGGCCTATGTGCTGGGCATGGCGGCGACCTACGCACTCGCCGGCGTCGCGGCAGGGCTGTCCGGCACCATGCTGACCGCCGCGCTGCAGAACGTGTGGGTGCTGTCGGCCTTCGCCCTCGTCTTCGTGCTGCTGTCGCTGTCCATGTTCGGCTTCTACGAGCTGCAACTGCCCACCGCGCTGCAAAGCAGGCTGGCCGACACCGCGAGCCACGGCAAAGGCGGCAGCCTGGGCGGGGTGGTCGTGATGGGCGTGCTGTCGGCGCTCATCGTCGGCCCCTGCGTGGCAGCACCGCTGGCCGGCGCCCTGCTCTACATCGCGCAGACCGGCGATGCGGTGCTGGGCGGCTGGGCGCTGTTCGCGATGGGCCTGGGCATGGGTGCGCCGCTGCTGGCGGTGGGCGTGGCCTCGCGCAGCCTGCTGCCCAAGGTCGGGCCCTGGATGGAGGGCGTCAAGAAGGCCTTCGGCGTGATGCTGCTCGCGGTAGCGCTGTGGATGATTACCCCGGTGATTCCGCCGCTGGCGATGATGCTGGGTTGGGCGGCGCTGCTGCTGTTCTCCGCCATCTTCCTGCACGCGATCGACCCGCTGCCGCCACAGGCCAGGGGCTGGCAGCGCTTCTGGAAAGGCGTGGGCGTAGTGCTGCTGCTGGCCGGCGCGGCGATCCTGGTGGGCGCGCTCGCCGGCTCGCGCGACCCGCTGCAGCCGCTCTCGGTGCTACGCGCGCAGGCCGCGGCGCCGTTCAACGTGCCGCAGTTCGACAAGGTTAACTCCGTCGCCGAGCTCGACGCGCGGCTGGCCGCTACCGACCGCCCGGTGCTGCTCGACTTCTATGCCGACTGGTGCGTGTCGTGCAAGGAGATGGAGCGCTTCACCTTCACGGACGCCGGCGTGGCCGAGCGCATGGGCCGCATGCTGCTGCTCAAGGCCGACGTCACCGCCAACACCGAGGAGCACAAGGCGCTGCTCAAGCGCTTCGGCCTTTTCGGCCCGCCGGGCATCATCTTCTTCGACGCCGCGGGCAAGGAGCGCGAGGGCATGCGGGTGGTGGGCTTCATGAAGGCAACGCCCTTCGCGACCGTGCTGGACCGGGCGCTCTGAGCGAGGCGGGGTTTTTTCCCCTACAATCCCGCCTTTCCCCTTTCGGTTCAAACCCTTCATGTTCTCCGGCATCGTCGCGGCCGTTGGTCGCATCGAACACATCGCGCCGCTCGCAGACGGCATCCGCATCACCGTCGACACCAACGGGCTGGATCTGTCCGACATCATCGTCGGCGACAGCGTAGCGCACAGCGGCGTGTGCCTGACCGTGGTGGCGATGGACGGCGCCAGGCTCCGGTACGACGTCTCGCGCGAGACGCTCAACTGCACCGTAGGCCTGGATGCCGTCGGCAACGAGGTGAATCTCGAGAAGGCGCTGCGTCTGGCCGACCGCCTCGGCGGCCACCTCGTCACCGGCCATGTGGACGGCGTGGGCGAGGTGGTGAAGTTCGCCCCCGTGGGCGAGAGCCACGAACTGGTGATCCGGGCGCCTGCCACGATCGCCGGCTACATCGCAAAAAAGGGCTCGATCACCGTCAATGGCGTCAGCCTCACCGTGAACCGCGTCGAAGGGCGCGACTTCTGGATCAATCTGATCCCGCACACGGTGGCGATGACCAACCTCAAGCATCTGCAAGCCGACAGCAAGGTCAATCTCGAGATCGACCTCATCGCGCGCTACGTCGAGCGCATGCTCGAGTGGAAGAAGGACGAGGCCGCACAGGCCTGAGCCAGCGCGCGCCCGCAACACAAGACAAAGGACACAGCATGAGCGCACTCGCGCCGATTACCGAGATCATCGCCGACATCGAGGCCGGCCGCATGGTCATCCTGGTCGACGAGGAAGACCGCGAGAACGAGGGCGACCTCGTGATGGCGGCCGAATTCGTCACCCCCGAGGCGATCAATTTCATGGCCAAGCATGGCCGCGGGCTGATCTGCCTGACGCTTACCGACGAGCGCTGCCGCCAGCTCGGCCTGCAGCAGATGGTGCGCGACAACCGCACCCCGCACGGCACTGCCTTCACCGTGTCGATCGAGGCCGCCACCGGCGTCACCACAGGCATTTCGGCCCACGATCGCGCGCGCACCGTGCAGGTCGCGGTCGCCCGCCAAGCCCGGCCGGAAGACATCGTCACCCCCGGCCACATCTTCCCGCTCACCGCCCAGAAGGGCGGCGTGCTGATCCGCGCCGGTCACACCGAGGCCGGCTGCGACCTCGCCCAGCTCGCCGGGCTGGAGCCCGCCGCGGTGATCTGCGAGATCCTCAAGGACGACGGCACCATGGCGCGCCTGCCCGATCTCATCGAGTTCGGCAAGGCGCACGGCCTCAAGATCGGCGCAATCCGCGACCTGATCGAGTACCGCGCCGCCAACGACCACCTGGTCGAGAAGGTCACGGAGAAGGACGTGGATACCGCGCACGGCCCCTTCCGCCTCACCGCCTTCGAGGACAAGACCTCGGGCGACGTGCACTTCGCGCTGTCGCGCGGCGACATCACCCCCGAGCGCGAGACCCTGGTGCGGGTGCATGAGCCGATCTCGGTGCTCGATTTCCTCGATACCGGCAGTGGCCGGCACAGCTTCCCGATCAACAAGGCGCTCGCCACCCTGGCCGAGGCCGAGGCGGGGGTGATCGTGCTGCTCTATCGCCCGCAGTCGGGTCGGGAATTGCTCGCCAGCCTCAGTGGCAGCCAGGCCCGCCCCACGGTGAAGTGGGACGCCCGGCTCTTTGGCGTCGGTGCCCAGATCCTGCGTGCGCTGAACGTCGGCAAGATGCGTGTGCTCGCCAGCCCGCGCAAGATCCCCAGCATGACCGGCTTCGGGCTGGAGATCACCGGCTTCGTCGACAAGAACTGAACGAATCACAGAGAACCGCATGCAACGTAACGAATCCGAAAACGCCCGCCGCCAGTCGCGCTACGACGGCGTCACCGAAACCGACCCCAGCTTCGCCGGCGCCGGCGTGCGTGTGGGCATCGTCATGGCGCGCTTCAACCTCGACATCTGCGAAGGCCTGCTGTCGGCCTGCGTGGACACGCTGCTCACCCTCGGCGTGGCGCGCGAGGACATGCACATCGTCACCGTGCCCGGCGCGCTGGAGATCCCGCTCGTGCTGCAGACCATGGGCAGAAGCGGCCGCTTCGACGCGCTTGTGGCGCTCGGCGCGGTGATCCGCGGCGAGACCTACCACTTCGAACTGGTTTCCAACGAGATGGGCGCGGGCGTCACCCGCGTCGGCCTCGACACCGGCATCCCGATCGCCAACGGCGTGCTGACCACCGAAGACGACGACCAGGCCATCGCCCGCATGCATGAGAAAGGCGCCGATTGCGCCCGCACGGCGGTCGAGATGGCGAATCTGCTGAAGGTGATCCGATGAGCGAAATGAACGATCCGCAGGCAGAGGGCGCCGGCGCCCCCAACCCGACGAGCAAGATGGCTCGCCGCCGCGCGCGCGAACTCGCGCTGCAGGGCGTGTATCAATGGCTGCTGTCGGGCAACACAGCGAGCACGGTCCAACGTCACCTGGAATCGGAAACCGAGAACCTCGACAAAATCGACCGTGAGCTGTTCGTCAGCCTGCTGCGCGGCGCAACCGGTAGCGCCGACGAGCTGCGCGACTGCTTCACGCCGCTGCTGTCGCGCCCGGTCGCGGAGCTCTCGCCGATCGAGCACGCCATCCTGCTGCTCGGCACCCACGAACTGCGCCACAACATCGACACGCCGTACCGCGTGGTGATCAACGAGGCCATCGAACTCGCCAAGGGCTACGGCGGCACCGACGGGCACAAGTTCGTCAATGGCGTGCTCGACAAGCTCGCCGCACGCCTGCGCCCGGAAGAGGTGGAGGCGGCACGCCAGGCACGCCGCTGATTGCAGCAGGCTTTGCCGTGGGCGCAGGCGCGCCCGCGAGCGCAGTGTCCTCAGCGCCGCCTCGCCTGCATCCGCACCCGCCCGCCGGCCAGCAGGCGCAGCGTGCCATCCGCCGCAATGGCAAAACCGTCGACCTGCCCGGCGGCCTGCATGAAGCGATGCTCCTCATCCATCGCACGCGGTTCGCACGCCATCTTCGTCGCACCCAGCGGCGACAGTCGCAGCCCTTCGCCCGACAAGGCGTATTCGCCGAAATAGCGGTTGCACGCGGCGAGGCCGGACAGGCGCCCCTCGGCACCAAAGCCAATCGTCATGCGCGCGGGTTCGGCCACGGGCTGACCGTCGAGCTCGACCACTTCCCAGGGCTCGCCCTGCAGCAGCGCCGCAGGGTCGCCACCGCAGCCCTGGAGCACCCGGTCCTGCCAGCGCACTTCCACCCTGTTCGGGTGCGGCATGCCGCTCATACCGTCCTCGCAGTAGCGGTCGAACACCAGCGCGCTGAGCGCCCCACCGGCGGACATCGCCTCGTAGCTGCGCAGGCCCTCGCCGTCGACGACGAGGGGGCTGGGCGCGAACACGTGCGTATCGCCCTGATCGAGCAGCAGCGACAGCCCGTCGGCGCGCACATCCAGCCGCCAGGCCGGTTCATTGCCCACCGCGCGGAACAAAGGCTTCTCCACCGCCAGGCCGCACTCGGGCTGAGGCGCGCCGTCCAGTTCAAGCATCGCCGCATCACCCTTGACCCAGATCCAGGTGCGATCGTCATCGACCGACACCATCCTCGCACCCGACGCAGTGCGCTCGGGCCGCAACGTCCAGCTCCGCCCCTCCACCGTAAGCGTGGCCAGTTCTCCGAAGTGGCGCAGCGTCACCGTCCGCTCGCCGCAGCGGAAGCGCATCGGCGCCTGCGGATCGAGCAGTGCGACGGCAGCACGCTCCGCAGCCCCCTCCACGGCCGGGCGTGACGCGCTGAAAAGGCCGCAGCCAGAGAGAGCGGAGGCGGCGAGCAGGACAAGCGCCTGGCGAAGCAGTGCGGGCATGGATCAGTTCCAGAAACGGTTGATGGTTCGGGATTCTAGAATTCGCGCGCCACGGAGGCCAGGCAAACGCGCCCTGCCCGCAGGTGAAAAGAAACTGATCGTTTCTGCACGCAGATGAGCGCAGCGCGTCCACCCCCTTTGCAGCCTCGCAGGCTGCAGGCGTTGCCGCCCGGGGTTTCAGGGCCATGCGGCACGCTGGCACGCTTCTTGATCTCCCTTACCCGATCTTGCGGCAAACGCCGCTTCTCGAACGCGAGGGGAGACACATGCTTACAGCACCTACGACAAGCGCCACCGAGCCCGGGCGTCCGATCGAATCACGCCTCGAAATGAGCCGGCGCAGCTTCCTGCAGTTCTGTGCCACGCTCGCCACCACGCTCGGCCTGCCCAAGGGCGCCGAGGCTGCGGTCGCGAAGGCCATGGAAGCCGCCGAGCGCCCGTCGGTGATCTGGCTGCACTTCCAGGAGTGCACCGGCTGTACCGAATCCATGCTGCGCGCCGAGCACCCCACGCTCGAAAAGCTGATCCTCGACGTGATCTCGCTCGACTACCACGAGACCCTGTTCGCCGCGGCAGGCCATCAGGTCGAGGCGGCGCGCAAGGCGGCAATGGAACGCCACAAGGGCAAGTACCTGCTGGTCGTCGAGGGCGCCATCCCCACCCGCGATGGTGGTGTGTATTGCAAGGTAGGCAACCAGACCGCGATCGAACTCACGCGCGAATGCGCGCAGGACGCCGCGGCAGTGATCGCGATCGGCTCCTGTGCCTCCTGGGGCGGCATGCCGGCGACCGACCCCAACCCCACCGGCGCGGTGGGGGTGAACAAGATCATCGACAAGCCGGTGGTGAGCATTCCCGGCTGCCCGCCCAACCCCTACAACTTCCTCGCCACCGTCGTTCACTTCCTCACCTTCGGCGCCCTGCCGCCGGTAGACGCGCAGGGCCGCCCACTGTTCGCCTACTCGCGCCTGGTGCACGAGAACTGCGAGCGCCGCGCGCACTACGACGCCGGCCGCTTCGCGATGGAATTCGGCGACGACGGGCACCGCAAGGGCTACTGCCTGTACAAGCTGGGCTGCAAGGGGCCGGAAACCTATGCCAACTGCCCCACCGTGATGTTCGGCGACGCCGGCGCCGGCACCTGGCCGGTCGGCTGCGGACACCCCTGCATCGGCTGTACCGAGGAAGGCGTCGGCTTCACCAAGCCGATCCACATGCTCGCCAAGGTCAAGAACGTAGAGCCGCCCGCGCTCTACCCCGGCATCCACGAATCCCAGGGCCAGGGCGCCACCCTCGGCTCGGCCGCAGTGCTGGCCGCCGTCGCAGGGGCTGCGGCCGGCGCAGGCGCGGTGCTGGCCCGCAACCTCGGCAAGCAGCACGCCGCCAGCGAGGCCGCCGCCAAGCCGACCGAACGCGAGGGCGCCTGACATGAACGGCCGGCGCGATTTCTTCCGCCTCGCCCTTGCCGGCGGCGCGGCGGCGGCGGGGGCTGCCGCCAGTCCTTCGGTACAGGCCCGGGGCAATGCAGAGATCTCCCCCGATGCAATCGGACTGCTGTTCGACTCCACCCTGTGCATCGGATGCAAGGCCTGCGTGGCCGCCTGCAAGGAAGCCAACGACCTCCCGCTGGACTACAACACGCCCACCCACGGGCTGTGGGACATGCCGCTCGACACCACGGCGCGCACCTTCAACGTGATCAAGGCCTGGCAGTCGGGCACGGGCATGAACCGCGGCCAGGAAGAGGACGGCTACGCCTTCATGAAGGTGTCCTGCCTGCACTGCGTGGACCCGAGCTGCGTGTCGGCCTGTCCGGTGTCGGCGATGACCAAGGACCCGGTCACCGGCATCGTGCAGTACGACGCCGACGCCTGCATCGGCTGCCGCTACTGCGTCGCCGCCTGTCCCTTCGGAATCCCCAAGTACGACTACGACTCGCCCACCGGCCAGATCGGCAAGTGCGAGCTGTGCCGCCACCTCCTGCCCGAGCAATGCCGTTTAGTTTAGCCCACGGTCAGCGCTTGGGGGCTGTCGGCTCATGCCA